>JBAPYE010000508.1:0-15064 GCA_049284575.1 Desulfobacterales bacterium | reverse complement strand
GGAACGCCGGGTTTCAGAGGCGATGCACGACCGCTGGGCCGCGACGGTCACAGCGTCGACAACGCGCACCCGTATCCCCAAGCCGCACATCGGCCCCCCGGCGATCCTTTCCCGAGCGACGGTCGCTGCCCGTTCTTCGCTCGGGAATAACGCCGGTGTAGGTGAACTGTCGTCGTTCTATGCCGGCACGGCGGTCCCCGAACGGGAAAACCGAAACCGAAAAGTATTCGGGCATTTTATCGTGACCCTTTGCGTGGGATGTACAGCCTTTCAGACGCTTGCCGAAAGGCCTCATGTTCTGCGCAAGCAAAAATTAAACCGTAATGTCCATTGTTCGTTTCCCAAGCGATTTCAATATTATAAAAATTTCAGAAGCACGGGGCGGCCCGTGTCTGTGAAAAAAAACTCCATCCAAAATGGAGAAACCACTTCATAATTTCTCCGCCCGGCATGCCGATCTGCCCAGGGTCTCAGGGCGTGATCAGGATTTTCTGGCCTGCGCGGATCAGACCCCCGTCGATGCCGTTTAGTTGCCGCAGTTGGGCAAGGGAAACCCCGGTGACCTTGGAAATATGGCTGAGGGTCTCACCGGCTTGGACCACGTGGTGCCGTATCGATGTGCCGGTTTTGGGTTTCGCCTCGCTGCGGGCGAGATCTTGCAGAAGCGGTGCGATGGCACCCCCGTTGCCGGCCGGCAGGTTGAGGGTGTAGCACCCGACCGGCAGCTGGTGCCCGCGGATATGGCCGTTGAGTTCTTTGATGACCTTGAAATCGGTCCCAAGCCCCTGGGCCAGATCGGCAATCTGAACCGGGTGCAGGAGGCTTACAGTGACGGTGTCCACGGCGCGAGGCGCGTAGACATGGGTCGGATCGATCCGGTAGCCGTAGCGTTCCGGGTTCTCGATGATGACCTTGATGGCGGCAATCCTGAAAATATAACGCTCGGTTTCCAGGGGAAGATCCAGCCGATAGTAGTCGCTGACCCGCTGCTCGCTGATTTCGAGCGCCACCCGGTTCTCGCCGCAGTTGTAGGCGGCCATGGCCAGCGTCCAGCTGCCGAACTGCCGCCGCAGGGCCTGCAGATAGCTCAGGGCTGCCGCGGTCGAGCGCTCGAAATCGCGCCGCTCGTCCAGGTGCTGGTTTTTTTTCAGGCCGTGGCGCCGGGCCGTGCGATCCATAAACTGCCAGGTCCCCATGGCACCGGCCGGTGAACGGACATGCGACTGGAGGTCGCTTTCCGCCACCGCCAGATATTTGAGGTCCTCGGGCATGTCCGCCGCGGCGAGCTTGGCTTCGATATAAGGGAAATAACGACCGGCTCTTTTCAGCCAGAGAAACACCTGGGCCCGGTTCCAGACGGCAATGGTGAACTCCCGATCGAGCCTTTCCCAAACCTGCCGGTCTTCGAGCGGCAGCGGTTCCCCGCAGAGGGCCACCGCCGGTGGCAGGGCGGCATCGTTGTAGGGCGGCGCGTTTGGCGGGACCGCCGCACCCTCGCCGGGCGGTGTCGCCGTTTCAGCGGACCCGGTGGGAATGTTGCTGCCGGCGGCACACGCAACCAGGGCACTCCACGCCAGTAGAACGCCCACAAGAGCCGAAATCATCTTTTTTTTCATTTTCTGAAACCCTGGGGATTCTCCGGCGAGGCTGATCGCAGCCGGCCGCTTCAGGTGGGGTGTTCTTCCCGCGGATGCGTCCACGGGGAGTTTCCAGGGAGGCGGAGCAATAAATGGACCAGTCGATTAAAAACCCCGACTTCTTATGATTTCAGGTTTTTTGGAGATACTGGGGTATAATGCAGGAAACCTGGCAGGCCCCGTCGTCAAAAATTTGACTGGGTGTTGGGGGAAAATTTGACAGGCCGACCACTCCCCGGCCGGCCCCGGAGAATCACCCGCGCTGCTCAACGATCGACATGATGATCCCCTGCTGGCGGCGGGTGAGGTTTTCGAATTTGATGCCGATTCCGTTTTTATCCCGCCGCACCACCGTGGCGGTTACCATGCAGGAAACCCGGTTGATCGGTGAGATAAGGTACAGGTCGATCTCTTGGCCGATGACAAAAGCCTCCTGGGTCTCAATGAACGCCCCGCCAATGCTGATGTCTTTGATGGTGTTCCTGAAGGACCCGTCCCGGGTGTCGTAATCCACGTCGATCTGGCAGCGCCGACGCGCGTGGGACCGCTGCCAGTTGGCCTGCAGCTTCTCCAAGTGCCGGAGATAAATCAGCTGCTGCTCTTCGGTCATCCGATCAAACATTTCCAACAGACACTTTTTGTTCTGCTCTTTTCGCATGGACTGGGCCAGCGCCGCCATTTGCCACCCTCCTCATGGTTTTTCTCAGCCTTCCGGCCTGGCCGCCGCCTGCCGCAAGCCGGGGCCCGCCTCAACACAGATCTTATATCGTCTGCGGAGAGAAAAAGTTTACGGGCAAATGCAGGCGCCGCAAAAGCGAAGGGCCGCAGGGGGATGGGGCAGCGCCCGGGGTCCAGGCCTCACCCCTGGCGGGTTTTGGGACAAACGGAGAGCACCGGGCAGGGCGCCCTGCGGGCCACCCGCTCCGTGGTCGAGCCGACGAAGATCTTCTCCATCATCCCCTGCCCACGGGTTCCCAGGACGATCAGGTCGACCTGCCGACTTAGGGCGTAACGGGTGATTTCCTCATCGGGCAGGCCCTCGAGCAGCGTAATCCGGGGGGCACACCAGTTGCAGGCGTCCTCGGGGAGCATTCCGTCCAGGCGCTTCTTCAGGCGCTCGTGCAGGTTTTCGCGCCATTCGCCGTCGGCGGCTGCCGGCAGCGCCTGCAGGTCCTTGTAAATCGGCGGTTCAATGACGTGCACCAGGTGCAGTTCGGCCTCGAACTCCTGCGCCAGGCTGAGCGCATTTTCAAAGGCCAGGGCGGCGTCTGGGGAAAAATCGCACCCGACCAGGATGCGTTTCAGCCGAAAGGCTGTCGGTTGGACGCCTGCCGGCTCGGGCGACGGGCTGTTGACGATCAGCAGCGGACAGGGCAGCGTCTGCATCAGCCTTGCGGTCACCGACCCCAGCAGCAAGCGTTTGAGGCCGGAACGGCCGTGGGTGGCGGCGATCACAAGATCCACCTTGTTGTCTGCGGCCAGGCGGGTGATTTCCTCTGCCGGTCGGCCGGCGGTCACCAGAATTTCGGTGGGTACCCCGCTGTCGGCGATTTGGGTTTGGAGCTGTTCACGCGCGGCTTTCACGGCCCGTTCGCGCTGCGCCAGCGGATCGAGGTAGGCGGCGCCGTAGATCAACGCCGCAGGTTCACCATAAACGGCGGCCGCCGGCAGATCGACCACGTGGCAGGCGAAGAGAGTGCCGCCGAATTCGCGCACCAGGGCAATGCCGTAAGGCAGGCTGCGGCCGGCAAAGGTGGAAAAATCGGTGGTGCACAAAATGCGCTGGAGGCGGGGTCTCATGGCGAATCTTCCCTTTTAAGGGCAATGCCGCGGAGCGACGCCGGGATATAACGGGCAAGAAGCGGCCGGCAAGGCGCGCTCCGGGCGGCAGGGCTGCTGCTGTGTGATGATATTTTAGATTAAGCCCGCAGCTCGTGTCAAAGCAATTCCGTCCGCCGTAAACGGCTGGAAAGCGCTTTGCGGCAACTGAATCGGTATGGTATTTTGGAAATGAATCTGGTAGGTAAAATGACAGGGGGCGGCGCCATGCGAATTCCCACTCAAAGAGAATGTTTTCGGCTCATCACCGAAGTGCAGATGTTAGACCACATCGTGGCCCATTCGATCCAGGTCTGCCGGGTTGCCACCCTGCTGGTCGACCACCTCAACGCCTGCCGGGTCGAGATCGACCGCGAACTGGTGCGCGCCGCCGCGCTTTTGCACGACATCACCAAAACCCGCAGCCTGACCACCGGCGAAAACCACGCCGCCACGGGCTGTGAATACGTTTCGCAGCAAGGCTACCCCGAGGTGGGCGAGATCGTCGGCCAGCACGTCCAGTTGAAAGCCGTTTCGATCACCACCACCCCCCTGGAAGCGGAGATCGTAAACTATGCCGACAAGCGGGTCTTGCATGATCGCGTGGTTCCCTTGGAGCAGCGAATGCATTACATCCTGGAGCGCTACGGTTGCAAAACGGAATTCAGAGAGCGCCTGCGTCGGCTTTGGACGGATTACGAAATAATGGAAACCCGTATTTTCCGGGGGCTCAAGATTACGCCCCTCGATTTGCCTGCGTTCCTGGACGGCGGCGGCCTGGCGGCCGAAATCGCGGCTTACCGCAAAACACTTCCGCCCGCGGAACGCCCCCCTGATAATCTCGCCTGCGAGGAGACAGTTTTATGAAGGACGTCAAAGGGTTTTTTTTGTCACGCAAAGCCATCGCCATCCGGTTTCTCTACACCCTCCTGTTTATGGCGATTCTGGAGGTCGTCAAACTGCTGATTCAACTGACGGTCCTCTTCCAGTTTGTCTACCTCTTCATCACCCGCAACCAAAGCCAGCCGGCGACCCGTTTCGCCAACCGCCTGTCCGCGTATCTCTACCACATGGTGCGCTATATGAGCTTAAACGAGCAGCAGCGCCCCTTTCCCTTCCGGGATTTGCCCGATGCCATGGAGCCCCCGGAGGCCGCCCCGCCCCTTTGACCCCTCGGAAGTCGCGCCTCCCCGGAAGGCAGGGCGCGCCGCAAACGACGTGAGCCGCCCGCACCTGCGGCAGCCGGCAGGCCAGCCTCGAGCTGGGGCGGTTTAGCGGCCATCAGGTATCGTAGAATGTCACCACAGGGTCGCGCAGGATCAGATCGATGGCGCGCCCCGCAGTGTCCGCGGCGGCCGGAAACACATGCCCCAGGCTCCGGATGTGGCGCAGGTTGTCAGCCGTGCGCAGAATCAGCATGGCCAAACTTCCCTCCTCGATTTCCGCCAGGGAAAGTGCCTGTTCCCAGGGCTGGCCGCTGGCCCAGGCATAAATGGCCACCGCCGGTCGGAAAAAAAGCGGGGTGACGTCGAAGCCGTGATCCTGCATGTCACGGGCGAACGGCCGCAACCCCCGCTTGACCTTCAAAAAAGAGGTCAGCAACTGCTTGGGGATCGCCTCCTTGGGAACACGGTCATCGACCTCGCGCTCGTTGACAAACGCGGCAATGACCCCTGCCAGAATGGGCGCGTCGTTTTCAGGGAAAAGCGCATCCCGGAAACCTTCGGCAATCAACAGGGGTTGGTCCACGCGCAGCTGCGAAGCCCACAGCCCGTCGACGGTCAGCCGATCCACCGGATCGACATAGTCGTGGGTCTTGAGGAAGTCCAGGTGCCGCAGAAAGGCCTGCCACAAAACGGCTGTTCCCGTCGACGCCTGCCGCCCCCCGCCCTTTCGGCCGCGCGCCTGGGCCTGCTGGTAGGCGCCAAAGGACTTCTGCAGGAGTTCCTCGATCTGTCCGGGGCTATGGGAAAGCAGCAGGTTGAGCACCATCGAGAAATTGATTTTGATCTGGCTGAGCACCGGCGACGGCGCTGCAGCGATCAACTTGGCGATGTAACGCAGGTCCATGAACTTGGTGGGGACGGCGAGCGCAAAGCCGATCTGGTCCATTCCGCGGCGGCCGGCGCGGCCGGTCATCTGGTGGAACTCGGTCGCCGTCAGGGGCAGAAACTCGGTGCCGTTGAAACGGTCGGAATTCAGGAAAGCCACCGTGCGAGCCGGAAAATTGACGCCCGCAGCGACTGTCGAGGTGGCAAAAACAGCGTCCAAAAGCCCCTCCAGCATCAGGGTTTCCACCAGGATTTTCCAAAACGGCAGTTGGCCGCTGTGATGTGCGGCCACCGCCAGGTGCTCAAGCGCCCACATCTGACGGTGGCCCGCCAGATGCGGACACTGGGCGACCAATGCGGCGATTCTGCGGCTGAGGCGCTCCTGACGTTCCGGGCTTCGATTCTGGTTCTGCCGGCAGAGATTCACGGCGTTGTCGCAGTCGGCTCGCGATTTCAGAAAAAAAATTGCCGGCAGCAGGCGAAACTTGCGCAAAACCCCCAGCATATCGCCAAAGGGCGGTAGTTTGCCGGGCGGCGCAAGCTGGGGCGGGTGCTGGCTGCCGATGAACGCCCGTACCTTCTTGTGCAGCACGTTTTTTTGGGACGGCCCGGCGGGCACCAGCAGCGGGTAGAGCGTCCCCGAAGGATGCAGCAGCAGCGGGTAAAGCGGCACCGGCCGCCGGCTTTCGGCCACCACCCGACAGGGCCGGGCCCGGATGGCGGTCAGCCAGCCGGCAATCTGCTCGGCATTGCCGATGGTGGCCGACAGCAGCAGCAGCGGGATGCGCACCGGCAGGTAAATCATGACCTCCTCCCAGACGACCCCACGGTCAGGGTCACCGAGGAAGTGGGCCTCATCCAGCACCACGAAATCGGTGGTCAGATCCTCGCCCCGGTGCATGGCGTCGTAAAGTTGGTTGCGCAGGATTTCAGTGGTCCCGACAATTACTGCGGCATCCGGGTTCTCCTTGCGGTCACCGGTCAGAATGCCAACCTGTTCGGGGCCGAAAATTTCCTTGAACTCACCGTACTTGGCGTTGGAGAGGGCCTTCAGGGGGGAAGCATACCAGGATCGCCCGCCGGCATCGAAACGCTGTCGGATAGTCTGCACCGCAATCCAGGTTTTGCCGGCACCGGTGGGTGCGCTCACCAGGCAGTCCGAGTGCTCAACGGCCGCCACCGCTTCCAATTGAAACGGGTCCGGCTGAAAGGGACGCGGCGCCGGTTTGCCGATGGTCGCGAAAACTTTTTTCAGCCGGCTGTCGGCCCCGGGCCGGATGGACACGAGCCGGGTTTTGCGGCGGCCCACCGTTTTGGACCGGGGCGGATATTTTCGGGGGGTGTAGGTCACAGGCGACCGATCATCTCTTTTACCGCCGCTTTGGCCGAAGAGGCCACGTCAAAGGGGGAAACGCCCGCCAGATCGGCTTCGATCAGGCCATCTTCGTAGGGCAGGAATCCTAAAAAGGCGAAGCCCGCGAGGTGCTCACGCAGAAAGGCCTCGTCCCGGGGACTGCGGATCTTGTTGCCCACAACGGCGATGCTGTCGAGGCCGATCTGACCGGCCAGCTTGCGGATATGCTCGGCGGTATCGATGCTGCGCCGGCCGGGCTCGACGACCACCAGAAGCTTGTTGACCGCCCGGGCGGTGCCCCGTCCGAGATGTTCGATACCGGCCTCCATGTCCATCACGACCACCTCGTCACGGGCCAGCACGATGTGGGTGACCAGGGCGCGCAGCAGGGTGCTCTCGGGGCAGATGCAGCCCGAGCCGCCCTTCTGGACGCCGCCGAGACGCATCAGCTTGATGTTTCCCATCCGCGCCGACAGGGCGTCGGGCAGATCGTCGACCTTGGGGTTGAGTTTGAAAAACCCTCCGATGCTGCCGGGCTTGGCCTCGGTGCGCTCGAAGATCAGCTCTTTCATTTCGGCGATGGGGGTGATGGATTCGGCGTTGGCGATACCGAGGGCCGCGGCCAGGTTGGCATCGGGGTCGGCATCGATGGCCAGCACGTGTTTGCCCATTTCGTTCAGATTGCGGATGAGAAGCGCGGAGAAGGTGGTTTTACCGACACCGCCTTTGCCGCTGATGGCCAGTTTCATGTAACCGTTCCTTTCGCTTGCAGTGGTTCCGCCGGCCCGCAGAAAGGCTTGAAAAGCGCTCGCCGTAGCGGCGGAACAAACAGGCCCGACGGCGCTGACCGCCGTAAAGCCAAGTGTCTCCAATATAACACAGCTTCAAGACCGGGCAAGGCGTCAGGGCCCCGGCAAAAAATAATTCCACATCTTGCTTGTCTTTTAGCCCGTCACCGGCGGGTGTGCCGTGATGACGAACCAAAATCCGGCGCCATCTTATGAAATTATTTGTTACCGCGACCCTTGATTCGGTCGGCCGCGACGGCGGCCATGGGGACATTGCAAAACGTCTTGCCCGGCGCCAGCCCATCGTGTTAGGAGAAGGGCGCCTGTCCCATAGCGCTTTTGATCGGGTGGGCGCACCATCGAGACCGCCTCAGCCGCCTGCGCCTGACCACCGCCGATGACCTGCAGCCCCCCATGACCTCGAGGATGCCCGCGTGGCACAAAACAGTCCCCAAAACGAAAAAGAAACGCCGCCCGCCCCGCTGATCCTGGCCCCGGCGGGGGGCCGGGACGCTTTTCTGGCGGCCCTTGCGGCCGGTGCGGACGCGGTCTATTGCGGCCTGAAAGACTTCTCGGCACGAATGGCGGCCCAGAATTTCAGCGTTGCCGAATTGGCCGCCCTGACCCGCCTGGCGCATGACCGGGGGGTCCGGGTGCACGTGGCGCTCAACACCCTGCTTAAGCCCGAGGACCTGGACCACGCCGGCAGCCTGCTGGTGCAGCTGGCAAAACAGGTTCAGCCCGACGCCCTGATCTTTCAGGACCCCGCCGTGCCGGCCCTGGCGCGCCAGGCCGGTTTGCGCGCTGAACTGCACCTCTCCACATTAGCCAACCTGAGCTTTGCGCAAGGCCTGGCAGCCGTCCGCAAGCAGTTGGGGGTTTCCACGGTGGTCCTGCCACGCGAGCTCAGCATCGACGAGATCAAGGCCATGGCCCAGGCCTGTCCGCCGGGTCTGGCGCTGGAGGTCTTCGTCCACGGGGCCCTCTGCTATGCCGTTTCGGGGCGCTGCTACTGGAGCAGCTGGTTCGGCGGCAAAAGCGGCCTGCGGGGGCGCTGCGTCCAGCCCTGCCGGCGGCGCTACACCCAGGGCGGCCCTCCCCGCAAATTTTTCTCCTGCCAGGACCTCAGCCTGGACGTCCTCGTCAAGGTCCTGGCGGGTATCCCGGCCGTTCGCGTCTGGAAGATCGAGGGGCGCAAGAAAGGCCCCCACTACGTCTACTACACCACCCGGGCCTACCGCCTCCTGCGGGACGCCGGGCGCGACCCGCAGACCAAGCGAACCGCCCTGGCCCTGCTGGAGCGCTCCCTGGGCCGTCAGGCGACCCATTACCACTTTCTGCCCCAGCGCCCCCAGAACCCGATCCCGGCCGACGGCCGGACCGGCTCGGGCCTTTTCGTGGGCAAGGTCCGGGGAGAGCAGCAGGCCCTCTGTCTGGTGCCGCGTGAGGCGCTGCTGGCGGGAGACCTGCTGCGGCTGGGCTTCGAGGACGAAACCGCCCACGGCATCCAGCGCGTCGGCAAATTCGTGCCCAAGGGCGGGCGCCTGATCCTCAAGCCCGGCGCGGCGCGCGCCGCCCTCAAGGGGGTGCCGGCATTTCTGATCGATCGACGCGAAAAAGCCCTGGCGGACATGCTGGCCGAACTGGAGAGTGCCCTCTCCCCACCACAGGCGGCGGCACCGGCCGCCTTTCAGACCCGGCTGCCGACGGCTTGCCGCGACACCCCGGACGTCTCGGAGGTGCAGGTCCACCGAATGCCGGTTCGCCCCCGGGGAAGGGAAGCGGCCGGCTGCTGGATTTCGCCAGGCGCCGTCCAGGCCAGTTCCCCCCGCGCGGCAAACCGGCTGTGGTGGTGGCTGCCGCCGGTGGTCTGGCCGGATACTGAAAAAATTCTCGACCAACAGGTAGCCGCTCTCCTGAACTGGGGGGTCGGGCGCTTCGTGCTGAACGCACCCTGGCAGGCCGCGTTTTTCCCCCCAAGCGAGGGGCTTCAGCTCTGGGCCGGGCCTTTCTGCAACATCGCCAACCCGCTTGCGCTCCAAATGCTGGCGGACGCCGGTTTCAGCGGCGCGGTGGCCAGCCCCGAGCTGGCCGGCCGCGAGTTTCTGGCACTTCCGGCCCACAGCCCCCTGCCGCTGGGAGTCGTGCTGGCGGGCCACTGGCCGCTGTGCATCTCGCGGGTGGTCGACGAAAGT
Organism: Desulfobacterales bacterium; assembly: GCA_049284575.1. Taxonomy (GTDB): domain Bacteria; phylum Desulfobacterota; class Desulfobacteria; order Desulfobacterales; family JAABRJ01; genus JAABRJ01. The sequence goes on along the minus strand of JBAPYE010000508.1, from coordinate 5,221 downwards.
CTCGCGCTGGCGCAGCCCTTTGAAAGCCCCAAGGGCGAGCAGGCCTGGGTCAAGCGCCACGACGCGGAATACTGGGTCTATCCGGAATGGCGGCTGGATCTGTCGTCCAAAAAAGAGGCCCTGCGCCAAGCGGGCTACCGTCTGTTTTTCCATTTAAACGAGCCCGTCCCGCGACCGGTGAGCCTCAAACAGCGCCCCGGGGTGTGGAACTGGGATCTGGGGCTCGCATAACCCGGCGGCCAAAATGGGCATCAGCGTCGCGGCCCAAACCACCGTAGAGTATTTTTTTAATGACATCCCCGGCAGCCGCACCACCTCCTTTCCGCGCCTTCCGAGGCGTGGCGCTGATATCGGCCCCCTGGCCGTTTTTCAGCCGCCCATCGATCCAGCTGGGCGCCCTTAAAGCCTACCTGCGGCGCGAACTGCCCGACCTCAGCGTAGACGCCCACCACTTCTACCTCAAGCTGGCCGCCGAGATCGGCTACGACACCTACCACAGCATCTCCCAGCGCACCTGGCTGGCCGAGAGCATCTACGCGGCCCTGCTCTACCCCCGGCGGCAGACGGCCGCCGGCAAGCTCTTTCAAAGGGAGGTCGGAAGAATTCCACGGCTGCGCGGGTTGGATTTCGAGACACTGACCCGAAAGGTCGGAGAGATCACAGATGCCTGGGTCGCGGCCGTCGACTGGCAGTCGGTGGGGTTGGCCGGGTTTTCCCTCTGTCTGTGTCAGCTGACCGCCAGCCTCTACTGTATCCGCCGCATCAAAACCATGGCCCCGCAACTGCCCGTTGTGGCCGGCGGTTCCCTGTTTGCGGGACCCGCGATGCCCCAGCTGATGGCCGCATTTCCCGAGATCGACTTTATGGTCACCGGTGAAGGCGAGCGCCCGCTGCTAAACCTGGTCCGGCAGCTGCAAACCGCCGCCAGCCCGCAGGCCGTCGCCCACCTGCCCGGGGTCGTCACGCGCGGCGAGTTGGGGGCCGGGCGGGCGCCATTTCCGGACCAGCTGCCGTCCCTGGCCGCATTGCCGCCCCCGGATTACGACGACTACTTCCGCCTTCTCGGCGATCTCGGCTCGGCAAAGGCTTTTTTCCCGACCCTCTCGGCTGAAATCTCGCGCGGCTGCCACTGGGGCCGCTCACGGCAAAAGGGGGTGCCGGCGGGCTGCGCCTTCTGCAACCTCAACCGTCAGTGGCAGGGCTACCGCTTCAAGGCGCCCGAACAGGTCGCCGCCGAAATCGACGGCCTGACGCGCCGCTACCGGCTGCTTTCGCTGGCCTTGATGGACAACCTCCTGCCGACCCGACAGGCCCCGGAGATCTTCGGCCGGCTGCAGGCCCTGAAGAAGGACCTCAAGCTCTTTGGCGAGATCCGGGCCACGACCCCGCTGCCCACCCTGCGGGCCATGCGGGCGGCCGGGGTCCAGGAGGTCCAAATCGGCATCGAGGCCCTCAGTACCCGGCTGCTGCGCAAGCTCAACAAGGGCACGACAGCCATCCAGAACCTGGAAATCATGAAGCACTGCGAGGCGCTGGGCATCGAGAACCGCGCCAACCTGATCTGCGGCTTTCCGGGCAGCGACGATGCGGATGTGGCCGAAACCCTCGCGACCCTGGCCTTCGCCCTGCCCTTCCGCCCCCCCAAGACCGTTTATTTCTGGCTGGGAACGGGAAGCCCGGTATGGCACAACCCGGGGCAATACGGCATCCGGGCGGTAGCCAACCACCCGCGCTACAAGGCCCTTTTCCCACCCGAGATCGTTGGCCGCATCACCTTCATCACCCAAGGCTACCGCGGCGATCGGGAGCGCCAGAGGGTCCGCTGGCGGCCGGTTGAAAAAAAGGTCCGGGAATGGATTGCAGCCTATACCGCGCTGCACCGTGCGCCGGCCAGCCCGCCGATCTTGGGCTACCGTGACGGCGGCGATTTCCTGATCATCCGGCAGCGCGCCCTGGAGGCCGAGACGCAGACCCACCGCCTTGAGAAAACATCGCGCGCCATCTACCTATTCTGCGAACAGAGCCGGACACTGGCCGCCATCACCCAACGGTTTTGCGCTCCGGGGAAAGCCAATATCAGAGCCTTTCTGGACATGATGGTGGCCAAGCGCCTGATGTTTGCGGAGGGCGACCGTTTCCTGAGCTTGGCGGTGCCGGCCGACCAGGGTCGGGGCGCATAGAACGCCACGCCGGTCGTGGCGAAAATCAGGCCTCAAACTTGGGCCGGGTTTTAATTCGCCTGCACGCCACGCCGGCCGGCGGGCCAAAAGAGATGCCGGTGGGATCCTTATTTTTGCCGGTCCCCTCAATCGAAGGGCGTCAGGCTTTCACATCCGCTGGGAGTGACCAGCAGGGTCTGTTCGAACTGGGCCGAAAGCGAGCCATCGGCGGTGACCGCCGTCCACTGGTCGCCCAGGACGCGAAGTTCCTTGCGCCCCAGGTTGATCATCGGCTCGATGGTGAATATCATCCCCGGCACCAGCACCACCCCCTGTCCTTTGCGGCCGTAGTGGGGTATTTGCGGGGCCTCGTGAAAATCGAAGCCCACCCCGTGCCCGACAAATTCACGCACCACCGAACAGCCCTGGTTTTCGGCATACTGCTGGATTGCCCAGCCGATGTCACCGACGGTGTTGCCGGGGCGCACGACGGCCATCCCCAGGCGCAGGCACTCCCGGCTGACGGCCACGATCTTGCGGGCATCGGGGCCGGGGGTGCCCACGAAAAAGGTTTTGTTGCAGTCGGCGTAGTAGCCGTTGAGGATGGGGGTCACATCGACGTTGACGATGTCCCCGTCGTTCAGTACGCGCGCGCCGGGGATCCCGTGACAGATGACTTCGTTGACCGAAACGCAGACACTCTTGGGATAGCCCCGGTAGTTGAGGGGCGCTGAGACGGCACCGGCGGCCGAAGTGAGCGCGTGCACCAGGGTGTTGATATCGTCGGTGGCGAGGCCGGGCCGAATGATGGCCTCCACCCGGTCCAGAATATCCAGGGCCAGTCGGCCGGCTTTCCGGATGGCCGCGATGTCCTCCTGTCCTTTCAGTCGGATCTGGTATTTCTTGAAATAAAGCTGCTTCACATCCACCTGGCCGGCAGTTTCTTTGCCCAGGCAGCACTTCTTGTATTTCAATCCACTGCCGCACGGGCAGAGGTCGTTTCGTCCAGTCCGCTGCAGCTTCATATTCATTCGCGCCTTCCTAAGTAGAATTATTCGCCGGAACCGGCTCCCCGTGGAAGACCTCCGACTCGATTTTTGTAACACATGCCGCGGGCTTTTTGAATGCCCAATCACCCGGCGGGAGGGTCCCGGGGCCTGCCGTCACGGCTTTGACGATGGCGGTCGGCCGCAACCGTCAAAATTCCGCTGGATTTCCCACCCGACAGACCGGCGCCGCGACGGGGACGAGGTCCCAAGCCCGGCAGCCGCATCTGCCATCGCTCGGACGATACCGCTCTTTTATCTGGCACCGTATTTGCTTTGGAGCTTCCCAACCCGTGAACGCGGGATCCATTCCCGCCCACGGGCTTCCCAACGACAGCATCATTCCAGGACCAAGCCTCGCGCGGCGAAACCGCATTCCGATGACCCGATCCTACGATATGACAGCCAATCCGGCGGAGTCCGGAAAAGCAGCACCCCACCCTCAGCGGGTTTACCTCGATTTTTACCGGTTGCGCGAGCCGCCTTTTGCCATCACGCCCGACCCGGAATTCCTCTACCTTTCCCAAACCCATCTGAACGCCATCGACAAGATCCTCTACGGCATCCGGAGCCGGATGGGGGTCATGGTGCTGAGCGGCGAGGTGGGTACCGGCAAAACCACCATTTGCCGCGTGCTGCTGGACCGCTTGGAGAACCAGGCGGTCACCGTTTATCTGATCAACCCGTCTTTTTCCGGTCGGGAGCTGATTGCGGCGATCATGGAGGACCTCGGCCGACCCTGCCCCGCCGAGGCCACCAAAAAGGACCTGGTTGGCGCCCTCAACCGTTTCCTGCTGGCCGCCGACCCGCAGCGGCCGGTGGTGATCCTGATTGACGACGCGCAGAGCCTCCCGGTGGAAACCATGGAGGATCTGCGGCTGCTGTCGAACCTCGAAACCGACAAGCAAAAACTCCTGCAGCTGGTCCTCGCCGGGCAGCCGGAGCTGGAAAGCCGGATAGCGGAACCGGCCCTTCGCCAGCTGGCGCAGCGGGTGGCGATCCACTGTCGTCTGGAGCGCCTGGCGCCAATTGAAATCCAGGCCTATATCGCCCGGCGGCTGTTCGTCGCCGGCGACCAGGGGCAGATCCGCTTCCCCCCCCGGGTGGTCGCCAAAATCCACCGGATCACCGACGGGATCCCCCGCATGATCAACAAGCTCTGCGACCTGGCCCTGACCGCGGCCTACACCCACGGCGCCCACTGCGTCACGGCGGGGCATCTGGGGGCCGCGGCAACCGAGCTGCTCACCCCCCATGCCCCACGCCGGCGCCGCTCCTGGATGGGCTTGCTTGGCCAGGCCGCCACCTGTGGTGCGGCAGTCCTGCTGCTGGCCGGGGTCTTGGGCTTCCCGACGGTTGACCCCACCGCCCCCGCCCCCCCCGCACCAGCGGCGGCCCCGAACCGGCCGCGGCGGCTGATGCTGCGGGGCCGGCCGAGGAACATAGCGGCATTGCGCCCGACGCCCCCCGGGGCGACGTGGTGGCCATCGCCGGCGGCCGCGGTGCTTTCGTACTCCTCCTGGGGTCTTCGCAGTCGCTGCCTTTGACCCTGGATGCGGTCCAGGATTTTCAGCGGCAGGGCGTCACAGCGCACTGGAACCCTGTCGATCTGGGAAAACGCGGCCACTGGTACCGGATATTTACCGGCCGTTTCGACAGCCGCGCGGCGGCCGAACGCTTCAAGGCCGCCCACGGCCTGACGGAGGCCATGGCGCTGAAAGCCCCCTTGACCATCGTGCTTGGGGAGGCCGATCGGCCGGAGGATTTCGCGGCGATCACGGCGCTGCTGCGCGAAAACCACCATGATGCCTTTGTCGTGCCGGCAGGCGAAAACCGCTATTGGCTGGCCTCGGGGGCCTATGTTTGCCCCCAGCAGGCCGCCCAGGGCGCTGCAGGGCTGGCGCGCTACGGCCTGAACCCGCAGGTGCTGCCGGGGTGAAATCCCGGGGCTGTCGAAACCGAAATCAACACTGCCAGCAACGACCGGCCCGTCGTTGGGAGAACGATATGAGCCTG
>JBAPYE010000507.1:0-11749 GCA_049284575.1 Desulfobacterales bacterium | reverse complement strand
CCAGCAGCCAGACGCGCTGCCGCTTGCCGTCGCCCTTGGCATCGGCCTCGGGACGGGCGCCGCTGCGCGGGGGCCGCGGTATCAGCACATCGAACAGCCCGCGGCTGCGGCCTTTTTTTTGGGTCTGCGGCGGGCTGAAACGCAGAGCGGCGTTGGGCACCAACAGGGCGTCCGGGATTTTCTGGACGATGATATCGGCCGTGGCGGTCATTCCCGGCCGCAGGGCCAGATCCGGGTTGTCCACCTTGAGGACCGCCTTGTAAGTGACCACCCCGACGGTGGTTTGCGAGCCGTAGCGCACCTGGGTGATCACGGCCTGAAAGGTCCGCTCAGGGTAGGCGTCCACGGTGAAGGCGGCGGTCTGCCCCTCCTGCACCAGTCCCACGTCGGCCTCGTCCACATCCACCTGCAGTTCCATCTCGGCCAGGTCTTCGGCCAGGGTGAAGAGCACCGGCGCCTGCAGGGAAGCCGCCACGGTCTGACCGGGATCGACGCTGCGGGTGAGCACGATGCCGTCCACCGGCGAGTAGATGACGGTCTTGGCCAGATCGGTTTCATCGGCCAGCAGCGTGGCCTCGGCCTGTTGAATGGCCGCCCGGGCGATGGCCACTTGAGCGCGCGCGCGTTCCAGTTCGGCTTCCGCGCTTTCCAGATCGCTTTCGGAGAGCAGCCTTCCGCCGGAAATCCGGCGCGCCTCCTGAATCCGCTTGAGGTTCTGCTCTTCCTTGACCAGGGTCGCCTGGGCCTGCTTGAGCTGCGCCCGTGCCGAGGCCAGCGCGGCGCGGGATTTCATCACCGCCGCCGCAAACTTGGTGTCGTCCAGATGCGCCAAGGGCTTGCCGACGGTGACCTGCGCGTTGTAGTCGACCGCCACGGTCCGGACGATCCCGGAAAGTTCGCTGCCCACCTCGACCTCGTTGGTGGGCGCCAGGTTGCCGGTGGCCGTGACGGTCACCGTCAGGTCCCCGCGCCGGATTTCCTGGGTCTGGTACTGCACCCCGTCCCCGCCGGAGCGTTGCAGCCAGTAGACCCCCGCCGCCGCCGCAAGCAGCAGCAGCGCGATGCCCCAACCCAGCCAGCGCCGCAGACGCCCGCCGGGAGCGGCTTTGACGCCCAGCCCCAATGTTTCGGCGATATCCCGGGGGGTATCGCCAAAATCGTCTTTCATTTTTTTCTCCACCGACGCGAGGGCGAGCCGCCAGCCGCCGGGCTAATCGGATCCCCGCCCAGCGGCGAAACCAACGCAGCCCTACGAGCCGCCCGACCTCCACGCGCCCCCGGCGCCGTCTTCAGCCGCCATCGGCTGCCAGCCCCCGCCGAGAGCCTTGTAGAGGCGCACGAGGTTGCCGGTCACGGTGCCCTCGCTGACCGCCAGCTCGTCCTCCAAGGTCAGCAGCGAGCGCTGGGCGACCAGAACTTCGCTGAAATCCACCAACCCCGCCTTGTACTGGTCCTGGGCCAGCTGCACCGCCTTGCCGGCGGCCTCCGTCGCCCGGTTCAGCGCGTCGCGCCGCAACTGCTCTTCAGCATAGGCCACCAGCGCGTTTTCGACCTCCTCCAGGGCGGCCAGGAGGGTGGCTTCGTAGCGGATCAGGGCCTGTTCCTGAAGCGCGGACTGCACCTCGATGTTGCGGCGGATGGCACCGGCGTCGAACACGTTCCAGCTGACACCGGGCCCCAGGCGCCAGGTGCGACTGCCGTACTCCAGCCACTCCCCGCCGGCAACCGATTCAAGCCCGATTCCGCCGACCAGCCTGAATTTCGGGTACAGATCGGCCGTGGCCACCCCGATGCGGGCTGTCTGGGCCGCTAGGCCGCGCTCGGCGCGGCGCATATCGGGCCGGCGGCGCAGGGCATCGGCCGGCACGCCGACCGCGATCTCAAGCGGGGTCAGGGGGATCGGCCGGCGCTCGGCAAGTTCCGCGTGAACCGCACCCGGGTGATCACCTATCAGCACCGCCAAACGGTTTTTGGCCGCCTCCAGGCCGCTCCGCAGTCTCGGGATCTGGGAGCGGGTGGTCTCCAGGTTGAAAAGGGACTGCTGAACGGCCAGCTCGTCGCTGAGACCGGCCTCGAAGCGTGAGCGGGTCAGGTCGAAAGTTTCCTCCTGGGCGACGACGTTGGCCTCGGCCACCCCCAGGCGGGCCTGGAAGGTGCGCGCCTCCACGTAGTTGAGGGCTACTTCGGCCAGCAGGCTGACCAATCCGTCGTTGAGATCCTCCCGGCTGGCCTGCAGGTCCATCTCGGCAGCCTCGATGGCACGCCGCACCCCGCCGAAAATGTCCAGCTCCCAGCCGGCGTCAAAGCCGGCCGAGTAGAAGTTGCCGGTTTCCCCGGAGCCGCTGTTCTCACTGCTGCGGCTGCGGGTGACCGCACCGGCGGCATCTACCGTCGGAAAAAGGCCGGCCTGACTGATCCCCCGGCGGGCGCGCGCCTCACGGACCCGCGCCTGGGCCTCGGCAAGGTCCCGGTTGCCCAGAACGGCGCGCTCGACGAAGCGCGAGAGACCGGGGTCGTCCAAGGTCGCCCACCAGCGCGAAAGCGTCAGCGGGTCGGGGGGGGCCGCGATCAGGCCGTCCTGCAAAGCGGTATGCCAGGCCATCGGCGAATCGTCCATCGGCGGCACATAGTCCGGCCCCACGGCGGCGCACGCACCCAGGCCGAGGCCAACAGCGACGAGTAAGAGCGCCAACAACCCGGCACCCAAACGGGGCCGCCGACCGCCAGCGGGCAATGGGATGGGGAATGACTGGGGGATCGCTTTTTTCATATGCTTCTCTTTTGGTCAAATTATCCGGCCTGGGCCGAAATGCGCTCCCTTCGGCCCTGATAAGCCCGTCAGGGCGTGCCACTGTGAGCGTCTGCCTGCTTCAAAGCCCGCCGCTGCCGACGGCGGGCATAGACCCGTTCGCGGCTGGACTGAAAGATAGCGTAGAGGGCCGGGATCAGAAAGATCCCGATCAGGGTGGCGGCCAGCATGCCGCTGAAGACGGTGGTGCCGATCGCCCGTCGGCTGTTGGCCCCCGCACCGGTCGCCACCACCATCGGAAAGACCCCGAAGATAAACGAGAAGGCGGTCATCAGGACCGCCCGGAAACGCAGCCGCGCCCCGTCGATGGCCGCATCGAAAACGCTCAGGCCCTCCTCCCGGCGGGTTTTGGCGAACTCCACGATCAGAATCGCGTTTTTGCTGGCCAGCCCGACCAGCAGCACCAGCCCGATCTGAGCGTAGATGCTGAGGGCCAGCCCGGTAATCCAAAGGCCGACTAAAGCCCCCAGGGTCGCCACCGAAATCGAGATGATAACCGGCAGCGGAATGGTCCAGCTCTCGTACTGCGCCACCAGGAAGAGGAAGCCGAAAAGCAGGGCCAGGGCCAGCAGAATCGGGGCTTTCCCGCCAGCTTGCTGCTCCTGGAACGACAGCCCGGACCACTCGTAGGCATAGTCGTCGGGCAGGGTCGCCGCGGCCACCCGGGACATGGCGGCCATGGCGTCCCCCGAGCTGAAACCCGGAGCGGCTTCGCCGTTGATCTGGGCGCTGGCAAACTGGTTGTAACGGCTGATGATCTGGGGCGCGAGAACCGTGGAGAGGGTGGCCAGGCTGCTCAGCGGCACCATCTTGCCGTCTTCGCTGCGCACGTAGAGCCGGCCGATGTCCTCCAAGGCGTCGCGATAAGGCGCGTCGGCCTGGACCTTGACCTGAAAGACCCGGCTGTAAAGGTTGAAGTCGTTCACGTAGCGCGATCCCAGCTGGGACTGCAAGGTGGAAAAGACGCTGCTGACCGGCACCTTCATAGTTTCGCTCTTGGTGCGGTCGAGGTTGAGCAGGAGCTGGGGCACGTCGGCCGAGAAGGTGCTGAAAACCGCCTGCAGGGCCGGGTCCTGGTTGCCGGCTACCACCAGGGCGCGGGTGACGGCCGCAAGTTCCTGGGGGCTCTGGTCCCCCAAGGCCTGCAACCGGAAATCGAACCCCCCGGTGCTGCCCAGCCCTTGGATGGCGGGAGGGCTGAAGGCGAAAATATTCGCCGTCGGCAGGGCCGCCAGTTCGGCGCGCACCCGGCCCATCAGGCCCGCGAGCCGAAGCTCCGGGGTTTTGCGCGCGCTCCAGGGCTCCAGCACGACGACGGCCAGGCCGACGTTTTCACTGGCGCCGCTGATGATGCTGAACCCGCTGACGGCGATCACGTCCGCCACCCCCGGAGTCTTCTGGATCATCTCCGAGACCTGCGCCAGCACCAGGTTGGTGCGCGCCAGGGCGGCGGCCTCGGGCAGCTGGATATCCACGAAAAAGGCGCCCTGGTCCTCATTGGGCAGGAAACTGGTGGGCCGGCTGACGAAAAGCAGGTAGGCGGAAACGAAAACCAGCGCAAACACCCCCAGCACCACCAGCGAGCGCCGAACCAGCCAAGCGGCCGCGGCCACATAGCCGTTGCGCGAAGCCAGCAGGGTCCGGCCGAACCAGGCCAGCGGCCCCCGTCGAATGGTGCGCGGCGGCCGCAGCAGCGCGGCGCACAGGGCCGGGCTGAGGGTCAGGGCGTTCATGCTGGAGAGCAGAACCGCCGTGGAGAGCGTCACGGCAAACTGTTTGTAGAGCTGCCCGGTGATGCCGGGCATGAACCCCACCGGGATGAAGACCGCCAGCAACACCAGGGTGGTGGAGATGATCGGGCCGGTCACCTGCCCCATCGCCCGGATAGCCGCCTCCTTGGCCCCGAGCCCCTCCTCCTGCATCACCCGCTGGGCGTTTTCGACCACCACGATGGCGTCGTCGACCACCAGGCCGATGGCCAGGATCAGGGCGAAGAGGGTGATCGTGTTGGCGGTCATACCCAGGGCCAAGAGGGCCGCAAAGGTGCCCACGAGGGAGACCGGGATGGTCAGGACCGGAATCAGGGTCGCCCGCCAGTCCTGCAGGAAGAGAAACGTGACGGCTACCACCAGGGTGAAGGTAATCATCAAGGTCAGTGCGATTTCGCGGATCGCCGAGCGCACGTACTTGGTGGTGTCGTACACCGAGCGGTACTGGAGATCCTCGGGAAACCGCTGGGAGAGGCGCTTCAGCTCGGCTTCGATGGCCGTCACAGTTTCCAGGGCGTTGGCCCCGGCGCTGCGGTAGATGGCCATGTTGACCGCCGGGGCGCCGTTCAGGGTGGAGCTGGAGGAGTAGGATTGGGCCCCGAGCTCCACCCGCGCAACGTCCTTGAGGCGCACCACGCCGCCCTGGGCGTTGGTGCGCACGATGATGTTCTTGAAATCGGCGACATCCTTGAGGCGCCCTTCGGCCCGCAGAGTGAACTGCACCTGCTGGGTCTCCTTGCCCGGGGCCGTGCCGATGGCCCCCGCGGCCGCCTGGATGTTCTGCTGCCGGATGGCGGTGACGACGTCGTCGGCCGTCAGCCCCAGGGAGGTCAGGCGCTCGGGGTCCATCCAGACCCGCATGCTGTAGTCCTTGGCGCCGAAAATGAATCCCTCGCTGACGCCCTTGATGCGCGTCAGGGCGTCTTTCACGTTGATGCTGACGTAGTTGCTCAAGAACAGGACGTCGCGACTGCCTTCGGGCGAAAAGAAGCTGATCACCGCCAGCATGTCCGAGGAGCGGGTGCGCACCGAGATCCCCTGCTCGATGACCTCGCTGGGCAGCTTGGCGGTGGCCTGCTGGGCGCGGTTTTGAACGTTGACCTGGGCGATGTCGGGGTCGGTGCCCACCGAAAAAGTGACGCTCAGGTTGTAGCCGCCGTCGTTGGAGGCGGTCGAGACCATGTAGAGCATGTCCTCGACGCCGTTTATCTCGGCCTCCAGCGGCGCGGCCACACTGTCGGCCACCACCTGGGCGTTGGCACCGGGGTAGGTGGCACTGACCCGGATCTCCGGCGGGGAGATCTGGGGGTACTGGGCGATGGGGATGTTCAACAGGGCCAGCACGCCGGCCAATGCGACGACGATCGAGATCACCATCGCCATGCGCGGGCGCTCGATAAAAATCCGTGAAAACATGCCCTACCCCCTCTCCTGCGCACCCTCGAAAACGGTTTCGACCACCTGGCCGGGGCGGACTTTCTGGACCCCCTGCACGATCACGGTCTCGCCGGACATCAGCCCGGCTTCCACCGCCCAGTTGACCCCAACCACCGCCCCGGTGGTGATGCGCCGCTGCTGGACATTGTTGTCGCCATCCACCACGAAGACGTAGCGGCCCTCACGGTCCTCCTGGACCGCCGACTGGGGCACCACCGGCAGGCGTCGCGGGTTGCTCAGGCTGAGCAGGACGGTGACGTACTGCCCGGGCAGCAGGATGGCTTGCGGGTTCTCGAACTCGGCCCAGACGGCGATGGTGCCGGTGCCGGCATCGACCTCGTTGTCGGCAAAGGCGAGCTTGCCGGCGGCCGGATAAAGCTCCCCGTTGGAGAGCTTCAGCCGGGGCACCAGCTCTTGCCTGAGCTGCTCGGGGGTCATGTCCTGGTGACTGGTTTTAACATCGGCATAGTCGTTTTCACTCACCGAGTAGACCACCCGGATGGGGTCGATCTGGACGATCCGCGCCAGGGCCCCCGAGTCGGGTCCCACCAGGTTGCCCTTGGTGAAGGCCGTCCGCCCGATCCGGCCGCTGATGGGGGCCTTGATGATCGTGTAGCCGAGGTCCAACTCGGCCTGCTCCAGGCTGGCCTTGGCCTCCTGCAGCAGGGCCTTGGCCTTGAGCTCGTCACTGACGGCGGCCTCCAGATCGGATGCCGACACCCCGCCGGAGCGCACGGCCTGCAGCCGCCGCAGGTACTGGCCGGCATTGGTCAGGGCCGCCTCGGCACTGGCCACCTTGGCGCGCGCCGCATTGACGCTGGCCAGGTAGGGGGCCTGCTCGATGCCGAAGAGCAGGTCCCCGGCGCGCACATCCGAACCCTCCTGGAATTTGACGGCCTCCAGATAGCCCGGCACCCGCGCGCGCAGGTCCACGGCCTGAATGGCCTCGACGCGGCCGACATGTTCCGTGGGCGGGTTGACCTCGGCCTCGGTGACCGCCAGGACCGTCACCACCGGCGGCCGCCCCTGACCCGGCCCGGGGGGGCCGGCCGCGGCGGCAGCGGCCAAAGAGAGCAGCGCAACGCCGAGCAGAAAGGGCCCCGGGCGATGAAAGACGTTTTGATGAAACGGCATGATCTCGTTCCTTTGAGCATGATGGGATGTTGAAAACCGCGATGACCGTGACAGGCGGATAGCAGAATTCGTTGACAATTTCAAATTGAAATTTTAAATGCTGATTTTAATTAAAGGCTCGAATCCGCGGCGGCGCCGATACGCGGCGATTGGACAATCGGAGCCAAGTGCAGCCCCCAGCGGTCCCTGCCGGCATGCACCAGTCGAAAAAGACGCCATGCGGATGGGGCCGCCCAACCCGCTTGCCACTGGAGCATCCAAGCCCATGGCCCAGAGAAAAGATGGCCAAAAAACCCGCGCCCGCCTGCTGCAGGCCGCCTGCAAGGTCTTCGCCTGCAAGGGCTTTCACCAGGCCACCGTGGCCGACATCTGCCGCCAGGCCGGCGCCAACGTGGCCGCCGTCTCCTACTACTTCGGCGACAAGGCGGGCCTTTACCTGGCGGCCTGGCAGCGGGCCTTTGAAAATTTTTCGGATCGATTTCTGACCGACAGCGCGGAAGATGCCGCCGCCGGCGCCGAGGCAGCCCTGCGCGGGCAAGTACGGCGACTGGTGCTGGAATTCAGCCGGCAGGACAGCACCAGCGAGTTTGCCCGCCTCTACATGCTGGAACTTGCGCGCCCCAGCGGTCTGGTGGACCGCACCTGGCATGAGATGGTCAACACCCGCCGCCAGCGGCTGCAGGGGCTTATCCGGGCCGTCCTCGGGCCCCAGGCCCCGCAGGAGGACGTCCTCTTCTGCGAGATGAGCATCATCAACCAGTGCCGCGCCTTTGTGACCACCCGCCGCAGCGATCTGGAGTTCATGATGGCCCAGGCGCTGACGCCGGAGGTGGTCAAGAAAATTGCCGACCACATCACCCGCTTTTCCCTGGGCGGCGTCAGGGCCGTCCGCGACCGCAGCCCCCAAAAAGTCCTCCACCCCAACAGAACATCCTGCCCGAATCGCTGAAGCAAAGCCGCGCACACTTAAAACCGGATCATTGAAAACCCCTACGGCGGCGGAAGTGGCGAGGCCGCAGCGACGCTTTCGTAAAACGCGATTTTGGGGATACAAAAACATGGCCCAAAACTCTCAAAAACGGCTGAATACCTGGTTGGCCTCATTGGGAAGGGAGCAGATTACGATGAGAACCATTCTTGCGGCGGACATTGGCGGCACCAACAGCCGCTTCGCTTATTTTCGAAGCGACCCGGAGTCACACCTGTCGCTGGTGGACAGCCTGTGGCTGCCGACCGAGCAGGCGGACTCCTTTGCCCGGTTGCTGAAACAGTTGCGATCCAGTCCTTTTCCCCTTGCCGCCGAAGAGGCCGATATCGCCGTCATCGCCGCAGCCGGCCCGGTGGAGGGCGGCGTTTACTGCGCCCCACCTTACATCGCCTGGGACATCGATCTGGCAGCCCCTGAGGTTTCCAAGGCGCTGCGGCGCGCTGCGCTGATCAACGATTTTGTCGCCCAGGCGTATGCCTGCCGGTCGCCGGTGGCGAAGAGCGCCCGCATTGTAATTGCCGGAGAAAGCGTTGCGGACGATGCCGTGGGTGTCCTGGGCGCCGGCACGGCTCTGGGCAAGGCCGTCCTGGTGCCGCTTGCGGGCGGCGGGTTCCAGGCCCTGCCCTCCGAGGGCGGGCACGGTTATTTTCCTTTTCTCTCGGAGCGCGAATTCGCCTTTCAAAAGTTCTACCGGGAAAAGAGCGGTGAGCATCATATCACCGGCAACCTTGTGGTTTCCGGCCGTGGGCTGAGCTATCTGCACTGGTTTTTGACCGGGCAAAAGGCAACCCCGGAGGAAGTCACCGCCGAGGGCCTTCAGGCCGGGTCCGAAACCCTGGCCTGGGCGGCCAAATTTTTCGGCCGGGTGTGCCGGGATTTCGCCCTGGACGTGTTCTGCCGCGGGGGACTGTACATCGCCGGCGGGGTGGCCGCCAGATCCCCGGGGATTTTGACCCACGCCAATTTCCGTAAGGAATTTACCGATTCTCCGACCATGGGTCAGATACTGTCCGAAATGCCCGTCTTTTTGATGGACAACCAGAACAGCGGCCTGTGGGGCGCGGCCTTTTACGGGCAGCAACTGCTGAGGAAAGGTGAACCCTACCACCTGAAAAAAAGCCGACAGGCCGGCTTTGGGAGGCATAAAATGACGAAAAATGAGCGCCATAAAGACATCATAAGCCCATGGGACGCCCATAATCAGCAATTGGTGTCCCACGTTCACCCACCGGACTGGAAAAACCCCACGCCCGCGCCGCGTTACAACCTGGTGGTCATCGGCGCGGGAACCGCCGGGCTGGTCTGCGCGGCGGCCGCCGCCGGTTTGGGGGCCAAGGTCGCCCTGATCGAGCGCCACCTGATGGGCGGCGACTGCCTGAACGTGGGCTGCGTGCCGTCCAAGGCGATCATCCGGGCCGCACGGGCCGCCGCCGCCGTCCGCGACGCCGGCGCGTTCGGCGTGCGTGTCCCGGAGGGCGTAGCCATAGATTTCGGCCAGGCCATGGAACGCATGCGGCGGCTGCGAGCCTCCATTTCCCCCCACGACTCGGTCAAGCGCTTCAGCGACCTGGGAGTCGACGTGTTTATCGGCCAGGGCCGATTCGTCGATGCCCACAGTGTTGAGGTGGCGGGCGAGCGCCTGTTCTTCAAGAAAGCGGTCATCGCCACCGGCGCGCGGGCCGCGGCGCCGCCGATCCCGGGTTTGGAGGAGATTTCCTACCTGACCAACGAAACCCTCTTCTCCCTGACGGAGTTGCCCAGGCGGCTGGCCGTTATCGGCGCCGGCCCCATCGGCTGCGAAATGGCGCAAACATTCGCACGCTTCGGCTCGGAAGTGTTTCTGGTGGAAACCCTGCACGGCATTCTTCCCCGGGAGGACGAAGATGCTTCCGCCGTCGTCCTGGAATCCATGCAAAAGGACGGGGTGAAGCTGCTGTGCTGCGGCAAGGAGCTGAAGCTGGCCAGAGCTGACGGCGGCAAAATCCGCCTCACCGTGGAATCTCACGGCAAAGGCTACGATGAAGTCGTCGACCAACTGCTGGTGGCCGTGGGCCGCGCGCCGAACGTCGAAAATTTGGGGCTGGACGCGGCAGGGGTCACGTTCACCAAAAAAGGCGTGCAGGTCAATGACCGCTTGCAAACCACCCAGCCCAATATCTTCGCGGCCGGCGATATCTGCTCGCCCTATCAGTTCACCCATGCGGCCGACTTCATGGCGCGCATCGTCATTCGCAACGCGCTCTTCTTCGGCCGCGCCGGGACCAGCGCCCTGACCATCCCCTGGTGCACCTACACGGAACCGGAAATCGCCCATGTCGGGCTGTACGAAAAGCAGGCGCAGGAGCAGGGCATCCCGGTCGACACCTTCACCCGGAAGCTGAGCGAAGTCGACCGCGCGATTCTCGAAGGCCACGCCGGCGGGTTTGCGCGCGTGCATGTGCGCAAGGGCACGGATAAGATCCTCGGCGCCACCATCGTGGCGGTCAACGCCGGCGACATGATTTCGGAAATCACCCTGGCCATGACCCACAAGCTGGGTCTCAAGCAGATCGCCGACACCATCCACCCCTACCCGACCCAGGCGGAGGTCATCCGCCAGATCGGCGACGCTTACAACCGCACGCGGTTGACGCCCTTGGCCAAGTCGCTGTTTTCGCGGTTGATGGCCTGGCGCAGATAATGCCCGTCACTGATAATGCGCTTTGCAAACTGTGGTTGCCCATGCAGTTACCCAAAAAAATATGATGCGTGGGTGGACCAGTATGGCGATGCGCTCTTTAATTTCGCCAGGGCGCGCGTCAAAGACCGAAGCATTGCCGAGGATCTTATTAGGGAATTGCATCGAAGTTTGGGATGGTACCGAATATTTTCAAAGGGATAGCCAACAGCCCGGTGACACTCAAGGCCTACCTGGAACTCGATGAAATGATCGCCGCCGGCAGCTTCTCGCCTGTGGAGCAGGACATCGTGCGCATGACGGTCAGCCAGTACAACGAGTGCAGCTACTGCGTCGCCGCGCATACCGGCGGCCTTTTGGCCAAAAAAGTGAGCAGGGAAGAGATATTGCAAATCCGCAGGGGCGAGCCCGGTGAACCCAGATACGCGGCGCTTATTCGATTTACCTTGAAAGTGATGGAAACCAGGGGATTTATCAGCAAAAGCGATCTCGCAGCTTTTAAAAATGCCGGTTTCTCCGATGCCCATGCGGCTGAGATCACCGTCATTATTGCTCAAAAGACCCTGTCAAACTACTTCAACCACATCAATGACACGGATCTGGATTTACCGGCGGCACCGGCGATATAAGGCTTGCGGCATTCAACACTGCCACAAGCCGGCGCCGGTTTTCGGCTTGTCTGCAGGGCGCATCCACCGGGATCTTGCACTGTCTCTGAACGGGTGCACAGCCCACGCCGCGGGCGATTATCTGATTTGAGCTCCGGGGGGTATTTTCAAGGCTGGGCTTCCTTCGCCCTGGGGGCGATGGCGACGTCGATCCGGCGGTTGGCCGCGCGTCCTTCGGCCGTTTCATTGGACAGCAGCGGGCGCGCGGACCCGTAGCCGATGGCCGCCACCCTGTTTGCCGGCAGGGTGTTGTTGGCGATCAGGTAT
>JBAPYE010000506.1:0-8903 GCA_049284575.1 Desulfobacterales bacterium | reverse complement strand
GAATAACTGTTCTGGCCTCCCCGGATTCTGGATTCGAATTCCTGCCAGGCGAATACGGCATAGCCGTGCCCTGCAATGGCTTTTGCAAGCACTTCCCCGACGGTCTGCACGCCTTCACCGGCCGCACCGGCGATGACCACATTCAGATCCACCATCATGTGATGCCTCCCATGATAAGGGTTTATTGTTTTCCACAAGATAGCGCCGGATTTTGGTCCATCTACAAGACACATCCACCGGCGCATATCGAGATATGTGTCGGTGGATTTAACGCCGGTCACGGGCAAAAAAGCAAGCAAGATGTGGAATTATTTTTTGCCGGGGCCCTTGGTCCTCGTTTTTTGAAATGACACCTTCCAGCCGATTCACGGATTTAGGGCGCATCAGGCTTTACGGCCAGCTCCTCCCGGGAAAGATTCCAATGTGTTTCAACGGCCACGTTTCTTTGGATCGATATTAAACAAGGCCGCAGCACCGGCAGGTCGGAATAAAATAAGCGCGGAATCAGGCGGGCTGTGTCATTATTAAGAAATTAGCAACCTTGCAGGGGAAAAACAAGGTTGGATAATTATGGGGTTAATATGTTGATAAAACAGACATTATTTGATGGAAGACAAATAGGTGCGCAGGCCTATTTTTTTGTTCTTGACGCCCAACTTCGACCTGATATTGTTCCTGTGGAAATCGATCGTGCTCTGCGCCAGGTTCATGGTTTCCGCGATTTGCTTGGTGGTTTGGCCCTGCTGAACGAGGTTTGCAACCTCAAGCTCCGTATGCGAAAGCCGCAGAAACTTGGATGAAAGGTTGCGCGCGAGCGGCGACACGATCTCGTTTAGATTGGATTCCAGAATCTCCGTATACGCCTTTTGTTTGGCATCCAATTTCCGCCGTTTCAATTTCCCCAGATAGGGGATGATCAACTGGTTGACATTCAGCAGAACCTTTTCTTCAAGTTCGATTTTGTCTTGATCTCTCTGCTTGAGCAGGACTTTCAACGCAGCGTTGGCTTCCTTCAGACGAAAGGCATGGTCTTTTAAGGACAGCGCTTTATGTTCCACCGCTCTTTGGGCCTTCTCGCGGGTTACCACCTCCTGCGCCAAATCCAAATTTGATTTGGCGAGTTCTGCCGTCCGCTGGGCGACGCGCTCTTCGACTTCGGCGTAAGCCTTGGCCAGCGCCTCCTCTGTATTCTTGCGCGCCGTAATGTCCGCCCCGTAGATGCGCACACGCTGGCCGCCGGTCACGAAATGCAGCGTTTGATGGTACCACTTATCGTCAAAATGCACTTCCCGCAGGATTGAACCGGACACGACCTCGCGCAGGGTGCGCAGCACCGCTTCCCAGTCGGCAAGCCACGGGTGCCCCGCTCCGCGCTGAAAAAGATCGGGGAACATCTGATGGGCGACAGGGTTGCAGAAGTGCACGTGTCCCGCCAGGTCCACTTCAACGATGGGCCGGGGGTTGAGCATCGGGAAGCTTGCCAGGTGTTTGGTCTCGCTGATGTCCGCCAGCATGAGGCGGCATTCCTGCCCGTCCTGCGAAACCGTGGCCGAAATGTGCACGTCGAGCACCCCGCCGCCGTCCTTCAGGAGCCCCACCTCGCAGGCCTGGCTCTCCCGGCTCGCAAATACTTCCTCAAAAAAGAGGTTTAAAACCGGCCGGTCCGGCTCGCGGACGAAAACCCCGAAACGCCGGCCCGAGAGCCGGGCGCGCTCCGCCCCCAGCAGGCGCGCCCCGGCCAGGTTCACCTGGCGGATCGCCCCGTCGCGGCCGAGGGTCAGGTAGCCCATCGGGGCAAAATCGTAGAGCTCCGTGTAGCGCTCCAGCAACGCCTCCACCTCCGCCCGCGACCGGCGAAGCTCCTCGTTTTGCATCTCAAGCTCGATCTGGTGGACCTGCAGCTCATGCACGAGCCGCCGCACATCGTCCTCTGTCCGCCCCGGGGCGCCCTTTGCCGCCTCCTCCCGCAGCAGTGCTTCCGCCCGCCGGCGCAGGTCGGCGGCTTCCGCCGAAGGGGTCGTGCCTTTTTTCATGGGGTCGCCTTTTTTTTGCGTTTTTTCGTCTCGGCCCGGGCCTGCCGCAATTGCGCCTCCAGCCGCTTGGCCTCGGTGATGTTCGAAAAGGTGATCACCACCCCGTCGATCCGGTTCTCCAGGGTGCAGTAGGGCATGATGCGCACCAAAAACCAGCGCCCGTCACGGGTGGCGACCTGCTTCTCGATAAAGACCAAAGTCCGCAGCACCTCGCGCGCATCCGCGACCATCTCTGGATAGTCCAGGTCGGTGGCGATGTCGGTGATCGGCCGGCCCGCGTCGCCTGCGATCAGCTTGATGATGCTGGCGGTCTGGGTGGTGAAGCGGCGCACGGCGAGCGTCTCGTCCAAAAACAGGGTGGCGATGTCGGTGCTGTTGAGCAGGTTCTTCATGTCGTTTTTGGCCTGCGAGAGCTCGTCCACCTTGGCCTGCAGTTCGTGGTTGACCGTCTGCAGCTCCTCGTTTAGCGACTGCATCTCCTCCTTGGAGGTGGTCAGCTCCTCGTTCGTACTCTGCAGCTCCTCGTTGGTGGACTGCAGCTCTTCGTTGGCGGATTTGAACTCTTCCTGGGAGGTCTGCATCTCTTCGCGCGTGGACTGGACCTCCTCGCGGGCCTGCCGGAGTTCGCGCTCCAGCGCCGCCAGGCTGTCGCTCCCGCCGGAGGCCCGGGAGCGTTTGCCCTCGGCCTGGGTTGCAGGCGGCGTGGCCGCGTCCGCAAAGACGATCATCACCATCCCCTGCAGGGCCGCCGGCTCGTCGATCGGCTGAACGGTGATGTCCACGGCCTGCACCCCGCCGTTGGTCCCCACTTGCACGCCCTTCAGGCCGGCCGCGGTTTTTTGCCGCAGCGCCTTCTGCCAGACGGTGTTCAGCCCGTAGCGCAGCCCCTCGCGCGCCATGGCGAAGATGTTCCAGTTGGCCTTGCCCGCCGCCGGCTCCAGGTATTTGCCGGTGCGCCCGCTGATGTAGAGGATATCGCCCTTGTCGTTGGTCAGCACCGCGGCCGGGGAGAAGCGCTGAAGCAGCAGTTGATCCGCCAGCCCCTGGAGGTTGGGGCCGGGAGTCCGCGCCGGGAGCTGCGCGCCGGCGGCATCCGCGCGACGAGGGACAAAGGCGGAGGGGAATTCGACCGGCTCTGCCCCCAGGGCGGAGTCGAGCCGCCGGTAGAGCCGCGCTTTTTTGTCCAGCGGGGCGAACAGGTGCGTAAAGGCCCCGATGGTCTCCGCGCTGCCCAGAAACAGAACGCCGCCGGGCTCCAGGCTGTAGTGAAAGAGGGGGATCAGTTTCTTTTGCATCCCCGGGTTCAGGTAGATCAGCAGGTTGCGGCAGATCAGGAGGTCGAGCCGGGTGAAGGGCGGGTCCATGATCACGTTCTGGGGGGCAAAGACCACCGTCTCGCGGATCTCCTTGCCCACCCGGTAGCCGTGCCCGTCCTGCACGAAGAAGCGGCGCAGGCGCTCGGCGGAGATGTCCGCGGCGATGTTGGCCGGATAGACGCCCGCACGCGCCCGGTCGATGGCGTCGCGGTCGAGGTCGGTGGCAAAGACCTGCAGCGAAAAGTTCCCGGCCGGCTTGACCCGCTCGAGCGCCTCCCTGAAAACCATCGCCAGCGAGTAGGCCTCCTCCCCCGTCGAACAGCCGGGCGTCCAGGCCCGCAGCACCCCGCCTTGGGGGCGAGCCGCCAGCAGGGCCGGGATGACCTCGTCGTTCAACTGCTCCCAGGCCGGCGGGTCACGGAAAAAACTGGTCACGCCGATCAGAAGCTCCTGGGCGAGCAGCGCGGTCTCCTGGGGGTTCTCGCGCAGGAACCGCACATACGTCGCGATCTTGTCGATCTGGTGCAGCCCCATGCGCCGCTCGACACGGCGGTGGATGGTGCTCTTCTTGTAGGAAGAAAAGTCTTGGCCGGTCTGGGTCCGGAGCAGGATAAAAACCTTCTCCAGGGCGCTCTCGGTCTTGCTCTCCCGGGACGGATCGGGCTGGGCGACAAGCGGGGCGTGTTTCAGATACGCGGTGATCCTGCCCGGCAGTTCCTCCACCGGGGCGACCACGTCGGCCAGGCCGGCGTCGATGGCGCTTCGCGGCATGCCGTCGAACTTGGCCGAGGCCGGCGCCTGCACGAAGGCCACCCCGGCTTTCTCCTTGATGGCCCTGAGGCCCAGCGTGCCGTCGGAGCCCATCCCCGACAGGATCACCCCGATGCTCCGGGATTGGCAGTCATCGGCCAGCGAGCGGAAGAAAAAATCGATCGGCAGGCGCAAGCCCCGCGGGGCGGCCGGTTCAAGCAGGTGCAGCAGCCCGTGCAGGATCGACATGTCCCTATTGGGCGGGATCACATAGACCTGGTCCGGCGCGAGCTTGTGGCGGTCCCGCACCTGAATGACCGGCATGCGGGTTACGCGCTGCAGCAGCTCCACCAGGATGCCCTTGTGGGTCGGGTCCAGGTGCTGGACGATGACAAAGGCCATGCCGCTTTCCTCCGGCACGTGCTTCAAAAACAGCTCCAGGGCCTCAAGCCCCCCGGCCGAGGCCCCGATGCCGACGATCGGAAACACGGTCTGCCTTTCCGAAAGCCGCGGCTCCGGCGGCATGGGCGCCGCCGCTTTCTTGCGCATCTTCGCGCCGGATGGCTTTTTCATGGTTGCGCTCCTCTGCGCTCAGCGCTTCGAAGCCAGAAATGACGTCGAAGAGTTCCTCGTCGATGCCGCTCTGGCGCAAACGATGAAATGTCCCGTTGAGGTTCTCCAACAGTTCGTCGATGTTTTTTTCGGCGCGTTGCATCGCCGCCAGGCGGCTCGCGTTCTCGCTTGCGAGGGATTCGGCGCACGCCCGAAAGAGCGAGACGAAGAGATATTCACGGATGAGCGCCCCCAGGATTGCGCTGCCGCCCCCCATGACCTCGGGCAGGTTTTTCGTCGGCCAGGGAAGCTCGGCCAGCTTGCGTCGCCAGTTTTCGTCCAACGGCAGCAGCCGCTGACCAACGGGCGTGTAAACCGACCCGGAGGCCGGGCGGTTGTAAAAGAGGTGCAGTGCGGTGATTTCCCCCCGGCTGCGGCGCGCCTCGCTCTCCAGGAGAACCTCCCCGATGAGCGGGATGATGGCCTTGACGGAGTTCGGTACGCTGAAGCGTCCCATCAGGTGCAGCCCCGCGTCCGCAAGGCGCGCATGAACCCGCTCACCGACGGCCCAGACCTCTGAAGCGGCCGGCAGGGCCGCCAGCGTCTTGACCGCATGATCGGCCACCACATCATTGAACTGCCCCACCAGGCCCTGGTCCGATCCGAACACGACCGCGCCGATCGCACCTGCAGCTGTTTGCCTCTTGTGGTCTGCAACCGGGGGCAGCCGACCGCTTTGCCGGAAGCACACGCCCAAGCCCAGTTCCACCGTGCGATAGTAGTCCGCCAAGGCGGCCACCGATTTCTCGTATTGTCCGACGCTCGAGGCGGCCACGGCCTTCATGGTGCGCACGACGGATTGCAGATCTCCGGCGCTGTTGATCTTGCGGCGCAGGCTGGCGGTGGTGTCGCTCATCCCTCCTCCGGGTGTTTCGGTTCCGTCTCGGAGATGGGGCTCGCTTCGGACACGAACACTTCGAGGGCCTGGCGGGCGATTTTGAGGATCGTTTCACGGTCCTCGTCGCTCAACTGGTCGGCAGTGTCCAATCGCTCGCGGACCTTTGCCGGTATCTGCGCCGCCGCCTTGCGCACGGCCTGCTCGGCGGCTGTCATGCGGTCCAGCGGCACATCGTCGAAGAGGTCCGCGGTCAGCGCCAGCAGCACGGTGATTTGGGCGGGCAGGGAGACCGGGGCGGATTCCGGCTGCTTGAGGCAGGCGCGGATTCGCCGCCCATGGTCGATGACTTTGCGGGTGTCTTCATCCAGGCGGGCGCCGAACCGGGAAAAGGTTTCGAGTTCCTCGAACTGCGCGTAGGCCAGCTTGAGGTCGCCGGCTACCGCGCGGTAGGCCGCGCGCTGCGCCTTGCCGCCGACGCGCGAAACGGATTTGCCGACATCCACTGCCGGCAGCACGCCCAGCTCGAAGAGCGACGGCGAGAGGTAGATCTGCCCATCGGTAATGGAGATTAGGTTGGTCGGGATATAGGCGGAAATATTTTGCGCTTCGGTTTCGATGATGGGCAGCGCGGTGAGCGAACCGCCGCCGAGTTCCGGGCGCAGGTGCGTCGCCCGCTCCAGCAGACGCGAGTGGATGTAAAAGATATCGCCGGGAAAGGCTTCGCGACCGGGCGGACGGCGCAGCAACAGAGACAGTTCGCGGTAGGAGCGCGCGTGATGGGTCAAATCGTCGTAGACGATCAAGACATCCCGACCGGCTTCCATGAAAGCCTCCGCGATGCTGGTGGCGGCGTAGGGGGCGATGTAGGCGAGCCCCGGCGGGTCGTTGCCCTCGGTCACGACGATGACGGTGTAATCCATCGCGCCCTTTTCCCGCAGGGTGGCCACGGTCTTGGCGACGCCGGCCGCACGCTGACCGATGGCGCAATAAACGCAAAGGACGTCCTTGCCGCGCTGATTCAGGATGGTGTCGATGGCAATGGCGGTCTTGCCCGTCTGGCGGTCGCCGAGAATCAGTTCGCGCTGACCGCGCCCGACGGGAATGAGGGCATCGATGACTTTGAGGCCGGTCTGGAGCGGCGTCGTGACGGGTGCACGATCCATGATGGCCGCGGCGGGGCGCTCGACGGGCAGACGCCGGCTCGCGACCACCGGCCCGCTGCCATCCAGCGGTCGGCCGACCGGGTCGATGACGCGCCCCAGCAATCCGTCGCCCACGGCCACGTCCATGACCCGGCCCGTGCGCTGGACTTCATCGCCGGTGTGCAGATGCCAGTATTCGCCGAGCAGCACGACCCCGATTTCATCCGCATCCACGTTAAACGCGATGCCGGGCACCTCGCCGGGAAAGGTCACCAATTCATCAAAGCCCACGCCGGGAAGCCCCGCCACCTTGGCGATGCCGGTGGCGACGCTGGTGATGGTTCCCACCTCCCGTGGCGCAAGGCGCGGCGTAAACGCTTCCCGCACCCGGCTTATTTCGGCAAACAGGCCGTCGAAAAGGTCCTGAAGGCGCTCAGGTTCCATCTGCACCGGCTCCTTGGGTGGCGGGTCCAGGCGCCTCGGATTCAAGCGCTGCTGCGGCCTCGGGCGTGTCCTTTTCTGTCAGAAGCTCAGCGACGCCCTTTTCCAGCGACGCCAGGTAATCCGCAATGCTCCATGCCACCTTTTGGCCATTGGTGGTGAGCTCGATGCCGCTGATCAGCTCCGGTGCGGTCTTGAACCGGACGGGGATTTCAGCCGCGAAGGTTTCGTTGAGGGCCGTTTGGATCGCCGTGCGTTGGGCCGCGGGCAGATCAAAGGCGCTGCGCACAAGCGCGGGCGCGGCGGCGGTTTCAAGGGCCTCGGCAAGGCCCGCTTTTGCCTGGCCGTCCAACTCTCGCAAGCGGCGGGTAAATACCTCACCCAGACGCTCCTCCAGACTCGTTGTCGCCAGATCCGTCAGCGCCTTGCGGGCGATGGCGAACACTTCCCGGCGGGCCCGGCGGGTGATGGCTTGATTCAGGTTATGGGCGTCGTTTATCAGCGTTTCCTGGCGCTTGGCACGCAAGGCGTCGGCCGCCTGCCGTGCTTCGTCGAGGAGCCGCCGGCGTTCGGCCTGCGCCTCGTCCGTGGCTTGGCTTAAAAGCGCACCGCGTTGCCGGTCGAAGGCCTCGTTTTTTTGCTTGAACGCGTCGCGCTCCTTTCGGGCTTCGGCCTTTTGCGCCCGGGCCTGCGCCAGTTCCGCGGCGATCCGCTTCTCCCGCTCGTCGATGGCATGAAGGATGGGCTTGTACAGAAAGCGCTTCATCAACCACACCAGGATGAGAAAGTTGAGCACCTGCGCAACGATGGTGAACCAATCGATTAGCATCGGATTAGTTTCCTGTGGCTTGGGCGATGACATGGTTCCAGAACGGGTTGGCGAAGATGAGAATCATCGTGACCACGAAGCAGTAGATGGCCGTGGACTCGATCATCGCCA
This sequence comes from Desulfobacterales bacterium, assembly GCA_049284575.1. GTDB lineage: Bacteria > Desulfobacterota > Desulfobacteria > Desulfobacterales > JAABRJ01 > JAABRJ01. Next base: position 831 of record JBAPYE010000506.1, on the reverse strand, counting down.
ACCCCACGAACAAGGTCCGGGTGATGGTGGCGGAGGCGTCGGGCTGCTGGGCCAGTGAACTGAGCGCGGTCGAGACCGCCTTACCCTCCCCCAGCGCCGGGCCCATCGTGCCAAACGCCATGGTGATGCCGGCAGTGGCAATGGATATCACCGCGATAATCGTCATGCTATCCATGGTGTCTCCTTTTTTGGTAGGTTTTCACATTTCAGTGTTCTGCATCGGGTTCAGGCCTGTTCTTGCGGACGCGCGTGGCGGCCGCGGTGTAAACCGTGGCCAGAATAAAGAAGATATAAGCCTGCACCATGCCGGTGAGCAGACCGAGGGCCGTCATGATGATCGGGAAAATAAAGGGCGTAATCGTGAGCAGGATGCCGACGATCATCGCCCCGCTCATCATGTTGCCGAACAACCGAACGGCCAGGGCCAGGGTGCGTGACACTTCGCTGATGATGTTAAACGGCAGCATGATGACCGTCGGCTTCATATAGGATTTGAGGTAGCCGCCCAGGCCTCGCTCAGCGATCCCGAAGAACGGCACGGCCACGAACACGCACAGCGCAAGGGCCGTCGTCGTCGAGAGCGAGCCAGTCGGGGATTCGTAGCCGGGAATGACGGTACCGAGGCTGGCCGCGGCGACCAACAGGAAGAGCGTGCCCAGAAAGCCGAGATATTTCCGAGGCTGACTCAGGCCGACCTCCTCGATTTGTTTCTCGATGCCCAAGACCACCATTTCCAGAAGGTTCTGCCAGCGGGAGCGTTCGTGACCCGTGGCAAGTTTGCGTGTTACCCATTTCGACCCCACGGCCAGGACGAACATCAATCCCCAGGTG
>JBAPYE010000505.1:0-1959 GCA_049284575.1 Desulfobacterales bacterium | reverse complement strand
TTATGTGTCTGGCCGGCTTTGTAAAGGCCGCGCAGTTTCCCTTCCAAAGCTGGCTTTTAGGGGCAATGGTAGCGCCCACCCCCGTGTCGGCCCTGCTCCACTCGAGCACGATGGTCAAGGCCGGCGTTTACCTGGTGCTGCGTGTCGCTCCCTTTTTCCAGGATACCTTCCTGGGAATGTGCGTGGCACTTTTCGGTGCTTTCGTTTTTCTGGCGGCTGCAGCGCTGGCCCTGGGCCAGAGAAACGGTAAACGGGTGCTGGCCTATTCCACTATCAGCAACCTGGGGCTGATGTTTGCCTGCGCCGGATTCGGCACCCCGATGGCTCTGACCGCCGCTGTTATTCTCCTGTTATTTCACGCCGTGACCAAGGCGTTGCTCTTCTCGTGTGTGGGGGCTATCGAGCAGGGCATCGACAGCCGCGACATTGAAGACATGCGCGGTCTTTACACCCGTATGCCGTTGACAGCCCTCATCACCGTTGCGGGGGTCATCTTCATGATTATGCCTCCCTTCGGACTGCTGGTCGGCAAGTGGATGGCCCTGGAGGCTGCCGCCCGAAATTTGATGGCCCTGCTGATGCTGGCCCTGGGCAGTGCCCTGACAGTGATGTATTGGGCCCGGTGGGCCGGAACGCTTATGAGCGACCCGCTCGATGGACGTTTCCGTCCGGAAAGTCAACCGGTGCTCACTTGGGGCGCTTTGGGGATTTTGAGTCTCGGTATCGTGGCCCTGAGTGCGGCCGTCCCCTGGCTTTACGGTGCGTTGCTCCAGGCCGCCGCCGGAGATGTGCCGGCTTACAGCGTTCATAATGGGACAATGGAAAATCCAACCGGCATCTTCAGCGTTTTTCCGCTGTGCCTGGCCGCCGGTTTCGGATTCATTCTGGCCTTGGGAGCCGTCCGTCACGCCCGGCAGGCAAGAATTGTATCGCCCTACATGTGCGGCGCCCAGCAGTCGGAGCACGGCGTGTTTACCGGCCCGATGAATCAACCGGTCAAGTCCGAGGCCGGCAATTACTATTTTGCGTTCCTTTTCGGTGAAGAACGGTTGACGGGTTGGGTCAACGCCGGGGCTCTGCTGTTGCTGACCTTGTTGATCGGAGGAACCCTGAGATGAGGAGTGCCCTGCTCGCTGTGATCGGCCTCCTGGCGGCGCCGCTGGCCGGAAGTCTTCTCATCGGCTTGGACCGCATCCTGACCGCGCGTCTGCAGTCGCGTGTCGGGCCGCCGATTCTTCAGCCCATCTTCGATGTCGTCAAACTGTTCGGCAAGGAACGCGTGGTGGTGAACGCCTGGCAGGCGTTCAGTGCCTATGCGTATCTGGCGGCGGTGGCCGTAGCGGTGGTCCTCTTTTTTATCCGTTCGGACCTTTTGGTCATATTCCTGATTCAGGCGGTGGGGACCGTGTTTATCGTGGTCGGCGCCCTGGCTTCGGCCTCGCCCTTCAGCCAGGTCGGCGGCTACCGTGAACTGCTGCAGTCCTTGGCCTGCGAGCCTTTGCTGATGCTGGTGATTGCCGGCATCTACCTCGAGACAGGCAGCTTCGCCATCACCGCGGTCGACAGATGGTCTCAGCCCTTGATGGTGCGCCTACCCTTGCTGTTCATCAGCCTGCTCTTTGTCATGGCCGTCAAGCTCCGCAAGTCGCCCTTCGATTTTGCGGCCTGCCGCCATGCACACCAGGAACTGGTCGGCGGGGTTCTGACCGACTATTCGGGGCCCTTTCTGGCGTTGATCGAGGTCGGGCATTGGTTCGAGACAATCCTCATGCTGGGGTTTTGTTCACTTTTTTGGGCCGGCAATTGGCCAACCCAGGTAGCCCTGGCGGGCGCGGCCTATCTGACGATGGTCTGGCTCGACAACGTCACGGCACGCATGAACTGGCGCTTGTTGTTCGGTTACGCCTGGCTGCTGGGGCTGCCGCTGGCATTGATCAATCTGTTCTGGCTCTATAGAGG
>JBAPYE010000504.1:0-3602 GCA_049284575.1 Desulfobacterales bacterium | reverse complement strand
TTCACCCTGGTGGTGATGCTGGCAATCGGCCTTTACGGGGTCGCCTGGGCGTCGTTTCCGAGAAGTTGACGGGTGGCGGCAACAAGGGGGGATGTCACGGCAGATCGAGGGGATTGCGGGGGGCCTATCGCCCTGGCCGTTCGAGATCGCGCCGCAAGACGATGTTGGCGGTCTCTGCTACCAGATCATAGACAATCACGGCATCGCCGCGCGCCAACTGCCGCCGCAGCTGGTCGACTTTCTGGGCGAGGCTCTGCCTGGTGTCGCCTGAATCGGTGCCCTCGCGCGACACCGATTCCTCGAGCAGCGCCTGCAGGGCCTCCGTGCTGATCCGGTCATAGGGCACGATGACCCCCTTTTCCTTGCGCATCTCCCGCTCCGTTTCTCCGGGGTCAGCCGGGCCCTGCAGCGCCCGTCAGTCGGGGTGCGGCCACGGACCACCGGTTTCTTCTTCGGCGAAATAACAGAACCGGCCCCATTCAAACTCGCGCCGCGATATGGGGCAGCGCAGCTTGACCTTGTGCCGGCCGACGCCGATGACTTCCCAGTCCCCGTGGCGGGGGCCATCTGCGATGTAAATCTTTTGCCCGACTTCCAAAGGGTACGTGCGGAACACCACGACCGTCGACTGTGCCATGTCTTCGCCCTCCAGCCCCGTATTCATTTTGAGCCCGTGATCTGCGGCCGCGGCCCGTCGCTTGCAAGCCGGGCAGGATCTGTCTCTGTTTTTCGCTGTGGCGCCAAAATATCAGACTGGGCTTGCCCGGGCAAGGCCCGAAACCAAACCGATTTCCATTGATTGCCAGGCAATCGACAGCTGAATGACTGCGAGGAGAGTCCGATCTTGAAATTAGGGCGCCGCACTGCCGGCGGGAAGAGGCCCCGCCGCCGGGGCAATCGGGCCCAGTGGCATGGGGGAAGGACCGGGCCTTTTGGCTTTCCTGCAACAACCCGCTGCAGCCGAGGTGTTAGCGCCTCAGCCGGGGCCGCCGCCCTCGGGGCGTGCGAGGGTGCTACGCCCAGACGCCGTCGATGCGGGCGCCGCAGCCGGGGCAGGCGCCGTCGCTGATTCGGTTTTGGCGGACGGTGAACCCCCTGCGCGCGATGAGCAGTTCGTTGCACCCGGGGCAGTAGGTGTTTTCCCCCGGGTCGCCGGGGATGTTGCCGGTGTAGACGTAACGCAGTCCGGCCGCCAGCCCGATCTGCCGGGCGCGGCGCAGGGTTTCAAGCGGCGTGGGCGGCCGGTCGCGCATTTTGTAGGTGGGCGAAAAGGCGGTCACGTGCCAGGGGATCTCCGGCCCCGTGGCGTGCAGAAATTGGGCGATGTCCCGCAGTTCGGCGTCGGAATCGTTCAAGCCCGGGATGATCAGGGTCGTCACTTCAACCCAAACCCCCAGGGCCTTCATGCGGACGATGGTCTCCAGCACCGGCTTTAGCTTGGCCTTGCAGATCTTGCGGTAGAAGTCATCCGAAAAACTCTTCAGGTCGATGTTGTCGCCGTCGATGACCGCGGCCATGGCGGTCGCCGAAGCTTCGGTCATGAACCCGTTTGAAACGAAGACATTGCGCAACCCTTTTTCCCGGGCCAACAGGGCCGTGTCGTAGCAGAACTCGGCGAAGATCGTCGGCTCGGTGTAGGTGTAGGCGATGGAGGCCGACGCGTTGGTGCGGGCGCGTTCGACGACCTCGGACGGGGTCATGGGCTCGCCGGCGATTTCATTGTCGTGGCGCTGGGGGTATTGGGAAATGTCGTAGTTTTGGCAGTGTTTGCAGCGAAAGTTGCACCCCACCGTGGCGATGGAAAAGGAGCGACTGCCGGGCAGGAAGTGGTAGAGCGGTTTTTTTTCGATGGGGTCCGGGTTGCCGGCGATAACGCGACCGTAAACCAGGGAGTAGAGTGTGCCGGCGCGGTTTTCACGCACCGCGCAGATCCCGCGCCGGCCCGGGTCGATGGTGCACTCGTGGGCGCAGAGGTGGCATTTAACCTTCTCGTCCCCCAGCTTGTCATAAAATCTGGCCGGATGCATAGCCCACCTCCCTCATGGTTGACAGTTCCGTAAAAAGGCCAATTTCCGCGTTGCGCCGCATCTCGAAGTCGCTGCGGCGTACAGTAGTACGCCTCACTCCTCGAGATTTGCGCGCCTTGAACTTGGCCATTCTACGAAACTGTCTGGATTTTGAATTTTTACCGGTTCATCATGGTTGGACCAACCGTTTAAGGCGCCGGCCAGCGGTTAGCTCGCCGCCGCAAAACGCAGCGCGCCCCAGCCAGCCTCTGCCCGCGGGGTACCCGCAATGAGGCTTCAGGCCGGTTTGACGGTGCTGGCCTGGGGCCCTTTCTCCCCCACCGACTCCACGAACCGCACCCGTTCCCCGGCCGCAAGTTGCGTGAAACTGCCGCCCACGACACTGTTCTGGTGAAAGTAGATTTCCCTGCCGTCGGCTGCGGCCAGAAAGCCGTAGCCTTCCTCGGGAAAAATCCGGCTGATCACCGCAAACGGCCCCTCTTCATGGTACTTCACGTCCTGGCGCTGCCGGCTGATAAATTTCTGGATCTGGCGGGCGGCGCTTTCAAAAGCCCGGTTGATGGCGGCGTAGAGATCTTCGTGGGGCTCTTTTCCGACCACGATCTCGCTGCCGGGAACCGAGATCACGATGCGCACGTTGTAGAGCACCCCTTTTTGCTGCCGCTGATGCGGGATTTCAACCACGACATCACAGCGAATGATGCGGTCACACATCCGCTCGAGCCTTTCGGCGCGTTCTCGAATGGCGGTTTCGATAACATCGGTCAGGTTAAAGTCCCGGGAAGTAATCTGAAGCGGGATGGTCATCCTGGCACCTCCTTGGGGTAAAGGCGGAAGGCGCGGCACTGCGGTCGTCTTGGCAGCGGTGCGGCAAAACGCGCCCCCGATCGACATCAAGCTTTGCCGTTTACCCTTGAAAATAATACCGGAGTCGCGATGCGCTCGAAATTTTTTGGGCGCCAACCAAATACGTTGGGGCCCCAGCCGCCATCCCGTCAACCGCCCGCCGAGGAGTGATCCACAGGGTGCCGGGTGATCGCCGTGTTCGCCGGCAGGCGGCGCGCGAAATCGTTACCTACCCCCACCCGCTTCGGTGATCCGCCGGGTGGGGGTGGGAGCTCTGGGGCTAGGGCGCACCGGGCCGGCTCAAATCGTAGATTCTGCGTTTGGCCTCGTCGGGCGTCACTTCCCGCATATTCTCTCCGCAGCAGACCAGATCGCCCTCCCCGCCCTGAAGAATGGCAACGATGTTTCCGCATTTGTCGCATTTGTAGACCTGACCTTTTTTTGTCATGGAACACCTCCTGTTTTTGGGTTTACGGCCAAAAGCGACGCGCCAAAGCCCAAAAAGGCATCGCGTCTTTTGGAAACGAAAAGCGTGAAAGCTCAAGAGAAATGTGAATTTGCTTTAATCCTACCGCATGGGGAAATAATTACCATAGGGCCGATTCTCATTTGAAATAGGAGATCCACCTAAAAATGTGCCTTTTCCCTATTTTTTCCGAAACCGCACGGGGTCGCGGTAAAGCTTCGGCAAAGGGGCCATCCGGGAGGGGGTGGGATCTGATGGGTCGG
>JBAPYE010000503.1:0-5307 GCA_049284575.1 Desulfobacterales bacterium | reverse complement strand
GCCATGGATATTTTTTTCTGCTTCTGGGGGGTGATCGACTGCTTGGGGCTCCCGTAGCCCCCCGTGCGCCGGGCCTTGACTTCGACGAACACCAGGGTCTGGCCGTCCTGGGCGATGATGTCGATTTCACCGGCGGGTGTGCGGTAATTCTGCTCCAGGATCCGGTAGCCGTTCTTTTTTAAATGGCGGACGGCAAGGGCTTCGGATTTCTGCCCGTACTGCTGGCGGCGGTTCAGCATCCGGCGCCCTCCGTGCCCTCCCGCACCTGTCGCTGGCGGCCGCGCCCAAGAGCTCTCACCGGGGTTTCGCCGTGGCCCCGGCCAACGGCCGAACCCCGTTGAAACTGCGTCGATGGATCGGACAGCAGCCGTGCTCCCGCAGGGCGTCGCGGTGGGCCGCAGTGGGGTAGCCTTTGTGGCGGGAAAAGCCGAACTGGGGGTAGTCCTCATGGTAGCGGACCATCAGATGGTCCCGGCTGACCTTGGCGACGATCGAGGCCGCCGCAATCGAGGCGCTCAGAGCGTCCCCTTTGGGGATGGGGGTTTGCGGGAATTCAGCCGGAATGCCGAACGGGCCGTCGATCAGGATCCAGTCGGGGCGGGGGCGAAGATTGGCAACGGCCATGGCCATGGCGCACAAGGCGGCCTGCAGGATGTTGATCCGGTCGATTTCCGGCGCATCGACGATCCCGATCCCGACGGCAACGGCGCGTGCGTAAATTTCCCCATAGAGGATTTCCCGTTGGCGGGGGCTGAGTTTCTTGGAATCGGCCAGACCGGGGAGGGGGGTGTCGCGGGCCAGAATCACCGCCGCTGAAACGACCGGGCCGGCCAGGGGGCCCCGGCCGGCCTCGTCGACACCCGCTATGTAATTATGCCCACGGGCGTAGACACCGCGTTCGAACCCCCAAAGATCGGGCCGATCGGCAGGCGGTGTCATCGCGCGCTAGTTCGGACGCCGTTCGCGGATCCGGGCGGCCTTGCCCCTGAGCTTGCGCAGATAGTAGATCTTGGCACGCCGCACCCGGCCGCGGGTAACGACTTCGATCTTGTCGATAATCGGGGAGTGCAGGGGAAAGACCCGCTCCACCCCGATGCCGTAGGACACCTTGCGGACGGTGAAAGAGGCGCTGAGCGCACCTTTGCTTTTGCTGATGACCACGCCTTGAAAGACCTGGATGCGCTCCTTTTCACCTTCCTTGATTTTAACATGCACCTTGACCGTGTCGCCGGCTGTAAACGCCGGCAGGTCAAGGCGCAGCAGTTCTCTTTCCAGTTCCTTGATTATTTCCATCGTCGTCTCCCAGATGATTTTGTCTGAACGGCTGATTCCCAAATCAGGTTCGTCGGTTAATCGGTTTCTAAATCCGCCCCTTCCCGGCAGCCCAGCAGACGGTCCAAGATGACCGCCGCCGCCGCCCGAACCGGAAGGTGATTGTAAGGGCTTGGCCCCTGCACCGGCTCCAGCACCCAGTCGGCCTGCGCGAATACGGATGCCGCCAGCCCCCAGGCGGTGCCCAATACCAGCACATGCGGGCTCCCGTTCGCCAGTCGCCGGCGCAATTCGTGAAATCCGATGCTTCCGGGCCGCCGGCGGGCGGCGGTTGCCACCGTCTGCGGGCGCCGTCCCTCCCGCTGGCCGATCTCGGCCAGGGCCTGCTCGAGGCTGTCCGCCAAGCGGATGAGCGCCAGGGCTTCCCGGCGTTGGGGGTTGTAACGCCCGCCGGGGCCTTCCAGCCAGTGGGCCGTGATCCGTTGGACCAGAAGCTGTTGGTCGGCCAGCGGCGTGGTGACGTAAAATTTCTTGATATCGTACGTTTTGGCGACCCGGGCGATGTCGTGCAGGTCCAGGTTGGTCACTGCGGCGGCAATCGCCTCGCCGTTTTTATTGACCACCGGGTGATGCACCAGCGCCACGTAAAGATTGGGCATCGATAATCCGTCCTACCGTCCGCTGCCACCGTTTGAGAATGGCGATCTCTTCGGCCGTGCAGTCCCGCCGGGCGAGCAGATCCGGCCGTTTCAGAACCGTCCGGACCAGCGAGGCCTCCAGCCGCCATTGACGGATTTCCGCGTGATTGCCCGAAAGCAGGACCGCCGGCACCGGCTCGCCCTCGAACTCCGGGGGCCGGGTAAAGTGGCCGTGCTCCAGCAGGTCCTCGGAAAAAGAGTCCTTGGCGGCGGAATCCGCGCCGCCGAGAACGCCCGGAATCAGACGCGCCACCGCGTCGATGACCACCATGGCGGCAAGTTCACCGCCGCTCAGGACGTAGTCGCCGATGGAAATCTCCTGGTCGATGAACCGGCCGCAAATCCGCTCATCGACCCCTTCGTAACGCCCGCACACCAGATTGAGGCCCCCGCCGGCGGCCAACTCCCGGGCAAGCCGTTGGCTGAACGGGCGCCCCTGGGGAGTCAGCAACACCGTCCGGGCGTTGGGCGCCTTGCGCTGAGCGGCACGGATGGCGGCGGCCAGCGGCTCGGGTTTCATCACCATGCCGCAGCCCCCGCCATAAGGCCGGTCATCGGTTACCCGGTGCCGGCCTTGGGCGAATTCACGAATATCGACACAGTCGATGCTGATTTTACCGCGTTCAATGGCCCGGCGGATGATTCCATGCCCGCAGAAGGCCGCCACCATGTCCGGAAAAATCGTTAGAACCGCAAATTGCATGGGGCACTATCATAGCCCTTCCAACAGGTTTACCCGCATGACGCCGGTGTCGAGGTTGATGTTACGGATCACCGCAGCGATGGCCGGCAGAAGAATCTCCTCCCGTTGCGCGCCCGGGTTGCGGACCACATAGACGTCGTTGCTGCCCGTCCGAAAAACGGCTGCCACCTGTCCGATATAGTGATCCTCCAGGGTAAAAACACGCAGCCCGATCAGGTCGTACCAAAAGAAGGACCCGTCTTGGGGGCGGGCCAGCAGGCGCTTCTGGATGAAAAGCCCCGCCCCCCGCAAGGCCTCGGCCTGCTCGCGCGCGTCCACGCCCTCAAGGGCCATCAAGAGCCCCCGCTGATGGGGCTGCGCCCATTTCACCCGGCGCAGGGTTTTTTCCCCGCGGGGCGCTTTGACCGCCAGCATCAGCCCGGGTGCGAACAAATCGTCGGACTCGGCGTAGGAGCGCACCTTGAGGTTGCCACGAATCCCGTGGACACCGACAATTTCTGCGATCAGAAGCTCGTCGGCGGCATCCATGTCCTGGGCGTTACTCAATGATTTCCAGGACGGTCCGCTTTTTGACCTTGGCGGAAGCGGCACTTAAAATCGTTCGCATGGCACGGGCCGTCCGCCCTTGTTTACCGATCACCTTGCCAAGATCCTCCTTGGCCACCTTGAGTTCCAGGACCGAGGTTTGATTTCCCTCTACTTCTGCAACCGAAACTTCTTCGGGATGGTCAACCAGTGCTTGAGCGATATACTTGATGAGCTCTTTCATAGCCCCGCCTCCTTTACCGGTCTGCGAATTAGAGGAAATACGCCCTGAAAAGCAGCTCCGCCTCAGAGAGGATTAGCAAAAATACCCTCTTTTTTCAAAAGGTTTTTTACCGTTGGGGTGGGAATGGCCCCCTGACTCATCCAGTACTGAACCCGCTCATTTTTGAAGGTGACCTGCGCCGGGTCCGGCAGCGGGTTGTAGGTCCCCACGATTTCCAGAAACCTGCCATCGCGCCGGGATTCGGAATTGGCAACGACGATACGGTAATACGGTTTCTTTTTCGCGCCGTGCCGGGCCAATCTGATCTTTACTGGCATTTCACTTCTCCTTAGAACGGCAGCATTCCGCGCCCCAGATGACGCAAGCCGCCTTTGTTGATTTTTTTCATCATCTTCATGACTTGGGTATAGTTTTTGAGCAGCTGGTTGACGTCCTGCACCCGTGTTCCGCTGCCCATGGCAATCCGTTTGCGCCGGCTGCCGTTGATGATCGTATGCTGCAGCCGCTCCTGGGCCGTCATCGAGTTGATGATCGCCTCGACCCTGACCAATTCGCGGTCGTCCACCTCGAGATTCTTGAACTGCTTGCTTTTGCTGACCCCCGGGATCATGCCCAGCAGGTCTTTGACAGAGCCCATCTTGCGGATCTGGACCATCTGGTCGCGAAAATCCTCAAGGGAAAATTGGTTCTTGCGAAGCTTCTTTTCGAGTTCGGCCGCTTTTTTCTCATCGACGACCGCCTGGGCCTTTTCGATGAAGGTCAGCAGATCCCCCATGCCCAGGATGCTGGAGGCCAGGCGCTCGGGGTGAAAGGCCTCCAACTGGGCGAGCTTTTCCCCGACGCCGACAAACTTGATGGGTTTGCCGGTGATCGCCTTGATGGAGAGCGCCGCCCCGCCCCGGGCGTCGCCGTCCAGCTTGGTGAGCACCACCCCGCCGATATCCAACACCCGGTCGAAGGATTCGGCGATGTTGACCGCATCCTGGCCGGTCATGGCGTCGGCCACCAGGAGGATATCGGAAGGGCTGGCGGCCGTCTTGATCCGGCGCAGTTCTTCCATCAGGGCCTCGTCCACGTGCAGACGCCCGGCGGTGTCGAGCAGCAGGGTGTCGCAGCCGGCCTGGTGCGCGGCCGTGCGGGCCTCCCGGCAGATATCCACGGGATCCATGTCGGTTCGTGACGGGAACACCGGGACGGACAGCTGCGCCCCCAGCCGCTGCAACTGCTCGATGGCGGCCGGCCGGTAGACATCCGCGGGCACGAGGTAGGGCTGCCGGCCGTTTTTGCGCAAAAAAACAGCCAGTTTCCCGGCCGTGGTGGTCTTGCCCGAGCCCTGCAGGCCCACCAGCATCACGGCCACCGGCTGGGTGCCGTCCAGATTCAGCTCCTGATGGTGGCCCCCCATCAGTGCGGTCAATTCGTCGTTGACGATTTTGACCACCTGCTGACCGGGTGTCAGGCTGGCGAGCACCTCCTGACCCAGTGCTCTCCCCCTTATATCCGAAATAAATTTTTTTACAACTTTGTAATGCACGTCGGCTTCCAGAAGCGCCATCCGGACTTCCCGCAGGCCGTCCTCGATGTTCTTTTCCGTCAGCTTGCCGTGGCCTTTGAGCTTCTTGAAGACCGTATTGAGTTTGTCGCTCAGGTTGTCCAGCATGTAACCCCGCCATCGACCAGAGATATGCGCGAAACTGTCATCGCAAATAATAAAATGTTGAAAATAGTATGATAGCCGTGTTATGTCAAGTAAAATAACCCGTTAGCGCCGCCCCAAAGACCCGCCGGCACTGACCCCCAGGCGACCGCCGCGCACCCCCACAGGACCCCATGCAGGCCACCGATCAGAGAGCCAACATCTTGGA
>JBAPYE010000502.1:0-4654 GCA_049284575.1 Desulfobacterales bacterium | reverse complement strand
GGATCGCAGCGACGATATCTACGGTGAGCTGCAGGACCCGGACAAGCCCCCGATCTTCACCATGGCCCGCTTCGACAAGATCAAAAACATCACCGGCCTGATCGAAGCCTTCGGCCGCAGCCCAAAGTTGCAGCAGAGCACCAACCTGATCTTTGCGGCGGGTACGATTCACCTCGAAGCGTCCCATGATCTCGAGGAGCAGCAGGAAATCCGCAAGGCCTACGAACTCATCACCCGCTATAAACTAGACGGAAAAATCCGATGGCTGCCCAGCATCAACAAGCTGGACACCGGGGTGGTCTACCGCATCATCGCCCGGCACAAAGGCATCTTTGTTCAGCCGGCTTTGTTTGAAGCCTTCGGCCTCACCATAATCGAGGCGATGGCCTCCGGGCTTCCGACCTTTGGCCCCAAATTCGGTGGCCCCCTTGAAATCATCGAATACGGCATCAGTGGATTTCTGCTCAATACCAGCAAGCCGGAACTCATCGCCCGAAGCCTGGAAAACTTCGTCGACCGATGCAGCAAAGATGAAACCTACTGGCTTAATATATCCCAAAACGGCATCCAAAGGGTCCAGGAGCATTTCACTTGGAAGCTATACAGCGACACCCTCGTTTTCCTGGCCAAACTCTATGGCTTCTGGCGTTACTCGGTATCCGGCGAAGGTCGGATCAAGTTGGACCGCTATTGCGATTTGATCTACCATTTTCTCTTTAAAGAGCGCGCCAAGCATCTCACGTGATTTTCCCCGGAATGGTGCGGCTGCCAAAGGAGACATGCTTATGCGACCTGCGGAAACGAAACTTAAGTCCCTAACTTTAAGCCTTGGTGCCGATCTGGTGGGTGTAACCTCATGGGAAATGCTCGCTGACGGGCCGCCCTCCGCCGATCCGCGATACCTTTTGCCATCAGCAAATTCGGTGATCTCCTTTGCGGTCTCTCTGAACAGGGATACGGCAAAAGATTTCATCGGCAAAAAAAGTTGGCGGCCTCACTGCGACAACCGAAAAGCAGTGGCCCAGACGCTCTATAAAATCGGCGATGCGCTTGTTGAAAAGCTACGTTTGGAAGGCTTTCAAGCCGTCAACGTGGAGCTCAACAACAACTATCGACCCGAGGAAGCCGTTGCAGATGTGACCGAAATGACGGAGTTTCACCCCGACTTTTCCCACCGCTATGGGGCCCTGGCAGCGGGAATCGGGCGTTTGGGCTGGAGCGGCAATTTGCTGACCAGAGAACACGGCGCGCTGGTGGAGCTTGGGAGCGTTTTGACCTCCGCCAATCTGACGCCCGACTCACCCATTCCGGACAAGGATCATCCGTGCGATAGATGCAAGATGTGCAGCCTGGTCTGCCCTGTGGAAATGATTCACCCCAGGGCATCGACCCAGGTTACAGTCGCCGGAGTTACCGAAACCATATCCCGCAAGCAGCCCAACACCTGCTGCTGGATCGGCTGCACCGGCTATGAGGGACTGGCGGCTTCCCGGACTTGGTCCAACTGGAGTCCCTACCGCCTCGGCCGCCCGCTGCCCAAAGATGAGCAGGAGATTGACAAGCTGTGCATCAGCCTTCAAAAGGCGGATCCCCAGATGCAGGCCGCCGATAACAGCTTTGACAACTATCGGCGGGCGATTTTCGATCCCGAGTGGTTCTACTACACCGTATGCGGTTTCTGCCGCAGCGTCTGCGCGCCCCGCCGGGAAGAAAGGCTCGCCAACCGGAAACTGATCATCAATTCGGGCACCGCCGCCCTGAGGTTGGACGGATCCCATGATGTGGCTGATGAAAACACGATCGAGGTGCAGACTCCCTTTGGAGTGCGCGTCGTCGTAGCAGCCGAGGAACTATCCGAAAGACGGCCAAAGGCTCCAAAATGGCCTGGCCAATTTCCGCTGGACCGGGAAGCAATACGATACCTGCGCCAACGATTCAGGGTCGCGGGGAAAAAAAATTCTACAAAATTGCGCCACTGATTTTAGGGTTGGGTCTGGTGAACAGGAGAAACAAGGAAGTGTCCGGTGCACCAACAAAAAAGACCTGGCTGAACCGGAACAGTGGTGCATGGGATAGAATCGAGGGAGACCAGCATGAACATTGGCCGGAGAACGCTGCCCTTAGTGCTTGCCTTCGGAATGCTGTTTTATTGCGGCTGCGCCACCATTCAGGGACGCGAAGCCGTTCAGGCAATCGTTGTGGGCTTTGAGCCGCTTCAAGGTGAGGGAATGGAGCTGCGCATGCTGGTTAAGCTGCGAATTCAAAACCCCAATGATTCAGCACTGGACTTCAGCGGTGTTTCAGTCCAGATGGACGTGCAAGGAAAACGCTTCGCCACCGGCGTCAGCGACGCGGGTGGCAGCGTGCCGCGTTTTGGCGAGGCGATCGTTGAGGTCCCGGTCAGCATTTCGATGTTCAGCGTGGCGCGTCAGGCCTTCGATGTCATGACCAACAAATCCCGCGGAAAGCTCGCGTATGAGATGACCGGGAAACTCGCCGGACCCGCGTTCAACAGCATGCGCTTCACAACGAAGGGAGAACTCACATTGCCTGCTGAAGTCTTAGAGAGCGGTGAGTGATCCACCATGAGCCCCGGCAAAAGAAAATTGATGAACCGGTAAAAGTCAAAATCCAGACAGTTTCGTAAAATGGCCAAGGTCAAGGCGCGCAAATCTCGATGAGTGAGGCGTACTACTGTACGCCGCAGCGACTTCGAGATGCGGCGCAACGCGGAGATTGGCCATTTTACGGAACTGTCAAAATTCCGCATCACCGGTTCCCACGCCACTAGGCTCACGCCACAACATCCCAGCAAAGGAGGCACAAGATGACAAAGATCCTCGTTTTATACTACAGCATGTATGGCCACATAGAGGCCATGGCAACGGCGGTCGCCGAAGGGGCGCGCAGCGTCGCCGGCGCCGATGTCGTTATTAAACGGGTGCCCGAACTGATGCCCGAAGAGGTTGCCCGAAAAGCCGGCGCCAAGCTCGATCAAGCCGCACCGATCGCAACCGTGGACGAACTACCGAACTACGACGCGATTATTTTCGGCACCCCGACCCGGTTCGGCAACATGTGCGCCCAGATGCGCAATTTCCTGGATCAGACCGGCGGGTTATGGGCCGGCGGAAAGTTGGTCGGCAAGGTGGGCAGTGTGTTCACCTCCACGGCTACCCAGCACGGAGGTCAGGAAACCACCATCACCTCGTTTCACAACACGCTGTTCCATCACGGTCTGATCGTCGTGGGGGTTCCCTATTCTTGCCAGGAGCTCAGCAACATGCGTGAAATCACCGGGGGGTCACCCTACGGGGCGACCACACTGGCCGATACCGATGGCAGCCGCATGCCTTCGGAGAACGAGCTTAAAATTGCCCGCTTCCAGGGTGCACACGTAACGGAAGTGGCCAGGAAACAATCAACCGATCGGGACTATCGATAGATCCGATCGGCCGCCCACTGCCGCACCACAGGGAAAGGCGGTCATTCAACCGATGGTTCGCCTGCTCGGGTCAGGCGCCCGGGGTCACCACAGCATCGAGTTCAGGAAAGACAGCCCATGGCGAAACTGGGATCAAAAAAAAAGCCCATTGTTGTTCGGGTTCAAGCAGAGGAAAGAGCTAAATACGTCGCCGATATTTGTAAAAAAAACGGGTGGCATTTCATAGCTGCTCTTGAAGCTGACAAACCGGAAGATATTTCAGACCTGGAAAGGGCTTTAAACCCTCCCCAGATGGTCAGATCGGAAAAAATCGGCAGAAACAGCCCGTGCCCATGCGGCAGTGGCAAAAAATACAAGAAGTGCTGCGGTGCTCCTGGCGCATGACCAATTTTCCCCCGGCAGCCGGCTTTTGGTGAACGCCGCTGTGCAGGCTGCTGCTGGATGAAAAGAGCCTCGATAGATGTTCAACCTTTTTCGCCCCGTGTTCAAGATCATGCTAACGGTCTTCCTGGCGTCCACCGCCTCCCCGCCGACAGCTGGGGCAGGCAATTGTAGCGGGCCACGCCAGGTCGGCGAAGCGACGCTGCCGGAGATTCTTCAATTCGTCCAGGAAAAAAAGATGATCGTTTTGACCTTTACCGGCTTCTCGGGCGCCGGGTACGAGAACCCTGCGGCGATGATCGAAAAGGCCTCGGAGATCCTGCGAAAGCAGGGCCCGGAGAAGACAGTGATCAATATCGGCGCCACCCGGGAGGGCATCGGTGCCGTCTATGAAGTGGCCAAGGCCATGGGTTTCACGACGATGGGAATCGTCTCCGCGCTGGCGCAGGCGGAGGGTGTCGCTCTCTCGCAGTGCGTGGATTACGTCTTCTACGTGCAAGACGACAGTTGGGGGGGACGGGTCGGCGGCGAGGAGCGCCTGTCGCCCACCTCCGAGGCCATCGTGGCGGTCAGTTCCACCTTCGTCGGCATCGGCGGAGGGGATGTCGCCCGGGACGAGCTGTCCGCGGCCCGCAAGCGGGGAAAGCCGGTGGTCTTCATCCCGGCGGACATGAATCACAGGCTTGCCAGGGAAAAGGCCCTGAAGCGGGGCGAACCCGAGCCCACAGACTTTCGCGGTTCGGCGCATGCCGGGTTGGCGGCAGGTCCATAGCCGGCCGGTGGCGCTCAGATCCAAGCGCGCCGGCTGCGGTGCGTGGTGCGGTGCGT
>JBAPYE010000501.1:0-7884 GCA_049284575.1 Desulfobacterales bacterium | reverse complement strand
GCGGCTGTCCTGGCGCAGGCGGTCGACGAGGGCTTTTTCCTGCTGTCGGTTGAACTTGTGGGCGCTGTTGACCCCGCCGTAGATATTGCCGCTGTAAAACCCCAGCCCCACCGTGGTCAGGATCCCGCCCAAAACCGGCAGGTCGTTGTCGAAGGCCTCCCAGGCGGCTGCTGCAAAAGCGCCGTTGACCAGAAAGGCCACCAGGGCGTCGCGCTTCAAACCGGTGTAGAGGTAGCCGCCGCCGGGCACCAGCGAGAAAATACCGGCGGCGGCCGGGCTTTTGCGGGGAAGATCGTCTGTGCGCTCGAGGCCTTTTTCGAGTTCCCCGATGCCCAGTTTCACCCGGCTCTCCGGCCGCACGCGGGCGAAGGCCTGGCGAGCGGCAGCAAACTCCCCCTGGTCGAGATAGATCCAGCCCACCTGCAGCCAGACCTGGTCTTTCAGGTCGTCGTCGCCCGTTACCGATAGCAGCTCGTCCAGGGCTTGCACGGCCGCCCGGGTCTCCCCCAGGGCCAGGTGGGCGGCGCTGATCTCAAGCCGGGCCGTTTCGGCCAGCCTAACGCCCTCCTTTTCCAGCACCTCGTTAAAAGCACCGATCGCCTCCCGGAACTGCCGGTCCATGAACAGGGCGCGGCCGATGGCCAGGCGGGCCTCCCCGACGCGCGGGTCGCGGGGGAAGAAATGTACAAAGCGCCGGAACTCGAAGACCGCCTGGGTGTAGGCGCCGCCGGCTGCGGCCTCCTGCGCGAAGCGGAACTGGTCGTCGGCGCTCAGCTGGAGGGTGTTGCCCGCTGCCAGGGCCGGCGCCACGGCGCTCAGCAGCACCGCCACGGCCAGCGCGCCGATGGCCGCAGCCCAGCGGAATTTCAAGGTCTGCCCCCGAGAGGCAGTAAAGGAGGCGAAAGGTCGCATGGGAATCACGCGCAATTCTCCGGAAGGCGTTGTCGGGCCGGCACAGGCGTCCTCAGCGCTGGGTGACCCGCAGGACTTCTTCCACGGTGGTGATGCCGTCTAAAACCTTCTGGATGCCGTCGCGGCGCAGGGTGACCATCCCCTGGGCGACCGCCGCGGCCTTGATCTGGTGGCTGTCGAAAGTTTGCAGCACCAGGCTCTTGAGGGTGTCGTCGAGCTCCATGATCTCGAAAATCCCCAACCGCCCGCGGTAGCCGGTGTGAAAGCAGCTCTCGCAGCCCCGGGCGCGGTAGATCGGCCGGTCGCCCAAGTCCGAGAGGCTCAACCCGATGGGCGCAAGCGCCGCGGGTTCCGGCCGGAAGGCCTCCTTGCACTCGTTGCAGAGCACGCGCACCAGGCGCTGGGCGACCACGGCGAGCACCGAGGAGGAGATCAGGAAGGGTTCCACCCCGATATCCACCAGCCGGGTGATGGCCGCGGCCGAATCGTTGGTGTGCAGCGTGGAGAACACCAGGTGGCCGGTCAGGGCGGACTGCACCGCGATGTCGGCCGTTTCGCGGTCGCGGATCTCGCCGATCAGGATCACGTCGGGGTCCTGGCGCACGATGGCGCGCAGCCCGCGGGCGAAGGTCAGATCGATCTTGGGGTTGACCTGGATCTGGCTGATCCCCTTGATCTGGTATTCCACCGGGTCCTCGATGGTGATGATATTGATGTCCGGGTGGTTGATGGAGGATAGCACGGCGTACAGGGTCGTGGTTTTGCCGCTGCCGGTGGGGCCCGTGACGAGGATGATGCCGTTGGGCGACTTGACCAGGGTCTCCAGGGTGGCCAGCCGGTCGGGCGGCAGCCCGATTTCGCTCAGATCGAAAACCGAGCTGGTCTTGTTGAGCAGCCGCAGCACCACCCGCTCCCCGAAACCGGTGGGCAGGGTCGAGACGCGCACGTCGATCTCCTGGTTGCCGACCTTGACATCCAGGCGGCCGTCCTGGGGCAGGCGTTTCTCGGCGATGTTCAACCGGGCCATGACCTTGATGCGGGAGGTCAGCGCCGGCTGGATCCATTTGGGCGGGGAGAGCAGGTCGTAGAGAATGCCGTCCACCCGGTAGCGGACCTTGAAGGAGTCCTGGTAGGGCTCGATGTGGATGTCGCTGGCGCGGGCCTTGATCGACTGGGTGATGATGTGGTTGACCAGCTTGATGATCGGGGCGTCGCTGGTGTCGTCGAGCAGATCGGCGGTGTCCTGGATTTCGCTGATGATCGTGCTGCCGTTTTCGGTCATGTCCTGAACGAGCTGCTCGGCTGAACTGTCGCTGAAATCGTAGGACATGTTGATGGCCGCCAGAATGGCGCTGCGGGGGGCCAGGACCACCCGGTAGTCGCTCACCTCCAAAAGCCGCCCGAGGTCCTCCAAGGCCTGAAAGGCGGCCGGGTTCCAGACCGCGATGGTGCAGCCGGCAGCGTCCCCGGCCGGTTCCGGCCCGTCACCGCTGGCTGCCCCCTTTTCCAGGGGCACCATCAGAAACTTTTTCAGGAACTGGATCGGCACCCGCTGCACGAAGGGTCCCCCGATGTTTTCCAGGGGCAGGTTCGGCCACAGCGGCAGGTCGTACTGCAGGCTGAGCGCCTCGAGCAGCTGGTGCTCGCTTACAACGTTTCGCTGGATTAGGACCTCGCCGACGCCGACGCCTTTTTCAAACGCCAGCCGGCGGGCGTCGGCAAAAGCCTCCGGCGGAACGTCGAATTTTTGCTCGAGGATCTCGGCCAGTCTGGGTGTCATGGCGGCGATAGTGCTCTCAGGGGGTGGCGCCCTCGGGGGGCTTGGCTTGGGGATCGGGCACAACCGGCGCCTTCTGGTTCAAGAGCCGTTCGTAGAGCTTGATTTCACTGGCCTCGCGGGCCTCCTTGCGGACCTTGTCGATCTGATCCTTTTTGGAGCGGTAAACGCTGTCGGCCTCCGCGGGGTTCTTGACCACATGGGGCGTCAGGAACACGTAAAGATTGGTTTTGATGGTGTTGATGGAAATCGAGCTGAACAGGTACTTCAGCCCCGGGATGTCCCCCAGGCAGGGCACCGAGGTTTGCGCATTTTCGCTCAGATCATCGATCAGGCCGCCCAGCACCACGGTGTTGCCGTCGTTTACGATGACGGTGGTGGTGACGGTGCGCTTGGAGGTGATCGGCTGCAGGCTTTGGCTTGAGCCCACGACGTTGGTCACCTCGAGGTCGATTTTAAGCCGCACCATGCGCCCCTCGCTGATGTGGGGCGTGATGGTCAGGATCTTGCCGACGTCCTTGTATTCAAACGAGTTGAAGGTGTCGTTGTTGCTGGTGGAGGTGGTGGTCTGAAAGGGCCGGTTTTCACCGACGGTGATGCTGGCCTCCTCGTTGTCGGTGGTTAAAATCTGGGGGGTCGAGAGGATGTGAAAGGCGTCGTCGGTTCTGACCGCCTGCAACAGGGCGCTGATGTTGGAAAAGGTGAAGCCGCCGACGGTGATGGGCTCGCTGATGATCCCCATCGAAAACCCGCTGCCGACATCGATGGGCAGCTGGCCTTCGGCCCCGCCGCCCAGCCGGGTGCCGCCGGAACTGAAGCCCCCGCCGAAAACGGCGCTGCGGTCGTTGACGGTGGTCTTGCCGAAGCTGCTCCACTCCACCCCGAAGTCCAGGGCCTTTTCGACGTTGACCTCCATCAGCAGGGCCTCGATGTAGACCATCGAGCGCGGGATGTCCAGCTTGCGGATGATCTCCTCGAGCACCAGGTAGTCGTCGGGGTCGGCCATGATGATCAGGCTGTTGGTGGCCTTGTCGGCCGTGATGCGGACCTTGTCGGAAACGATCGGCGCCGTCGGCTGGCCTTCAGTGGCCCCCGCCCCCTTGCTGGGAAGGTCCCGCAAAACGGCCGCCAGCTCCTCGGCGGTGGCGAACTCCAGGTAGTAGACCCGGATATTGCCCTTGTCGCGCGGCGTTTCGCGGTCGAGGAGTGCGATCAGTTTCTTGATCCGCTCGGCCTCCACCTCGCTGGCCAGCAGCACGATGCTGTTGGTGCGCTCGTCGGCCACGAACTTGACCGTCTGATCGTCCGGCGCGCCGGGGGCCCGGCGCACCCGCCCCCGTTCCTGAAAAACCGTGGTCAGCAGCGTGATCATCTTGGTGGCATCGGCATACTCCAGGGGCATCACCACGATCTGATGGCCCATGCCGGTGACGTCGATGACCCGCAGGATGCGCAGCAGACGGTTGATATTGGATTCCACGTCGGTGACGATCAGCATGTTGGTGGGGACGTAGGCCAGGATCACGCTGCTCTTGGAGACCATCGGGGTGAAGAGCTGCTTGATTTCGTTGGGATCGGCGTATTTGAGCGGAATCAACTGGGTGATCACCCGGTCCTTGCCGGGGCCGGCCTCCTCCCGGATGCGGGTCTCGATGCTCTTGCTGCGGGCCTCCGGCGAGGGCACGATCTTGATGATCTCCCCCGAGGTGACGGTGGCATAGCCGTGGACTTCCAGCACCGACTCAAACACCTGATAGGCTTCTTCGATGGAGATTTTAGCCGGCGAAATGATCGTGACCTTGCCCCGCACGCGGTTGTCGACGACAAAGTTCTTCCCGGTCAACTCACTCATGAACTTGATGAAGACATTGATGTCCACATCGTTGAAATCGATGGCGACCATTTTTTCGGCGCCCTCGGGTGCGGGATCGACCGCCGCTACCTCAGGGCCGCCGCCCTCCTGGGCGCCGCGCACCGGATGGCCGATCGCCAGCATCAGCAACAACCCGATCAGCAGCCATCCCCACTTTCGACTAACGGGTCCATCAAACCGGCCGAATCCGTTCATAACTCTCTTTCATTGATGTTCGCGCCAGGCGCTGCGCACCGGCTCATTCCACCTGGAAATTCAGGGTGGTGGGCCGGCCGCGGCGGTTGAGCTCCAGGCTGAGCCCGGTACCGGAGTTCAGCCTTTCGAAAATCACCCCCAGTTGCTCCGCCGATTGGACCGGCTCCCCGTCGATGGCGGTGATGACGTCCCCGTCGCGCAGCCCGAGGCGCCGAAAGATCGACCGCGGCTGGATACCGGTCAAGGCCATCCCGTCGGGGCCGCCCTCGGTCTGGTGGGGCTGCAGGGTCAGATCCTTGAGAGGATCTTCGACCTGGCCCAGCATGGCCTGGAGCATGGCGGGCCGCAAGCGGATGGTCTGCGGCCGGGGGACAGGCGGGGCCACGGGCGGCGGGGCCTCAACCTGGGATTCGTCCATATCGCCGCCCGAACCTCCCGGCATCTGGCGCGGATCGAACCCCTCGTCGCCCATTCCTCCCGGCATCGGCCGCGGGGCGGGCCCCCGTCCGCCCGGAACTTCCTGCATCTGCAGGATCTCGTCGCGGTCTTCGACCTCCAAGACCACTTTCTCGCGCAAGATCATCTTGAGGGTGGCGCTTTGGACCGCGTCCCCCACCCGGTAGAGGTTCTGCCGACGGCTCTGGGAATCCTCGATGACCGCGTAGGCCTCCGGCCCTTGGCCCGAAACCGTGCCCCAAAGCTTGAGCTTGAGATCGGTTTGCTTGAGGGCCTCGATGTCGATGGCCGGCGTCGCCGGGGCGGGGCCGCCGGTGTCGATCCGAAACAGATTGCGCTCGGCAATCGCCCGGTAGCGCGAGAGCGGCGGCCTGGGGCGCGCCTTCTCGGCCGGCTTCGAGGCCGTGAGCTCTGGGTCCTGCGACGGTGCCTGGTCCTGCCGGGTCGGGACCACCTGTTTAAAAATGGCGAAGCCCAGATAAACCCCGCAGGCAATCAGGACGACCGACAGTAAAGTGGCCAATTGTTTAAAACTCATGAGGATCGGAATTCCCGAGAAGGCCGCACCGCCCCCGGCGGTGCCCCTGGCTTGGTTTCATCCGGGGGGCCTGCGAAACGGCTGCGGTTTGGGTCGGCCCCCATTTCAAGATCGACCAGCCGGGCCTGCCACTCCAGTTTCCGGGGGCTGGGCTGACGAAAAGCGCATCCGGCCAACGGCGGAGGCGCCGGGACCATCGCCGCGCATCAAATTGGATGAAGCGGTAAACGTTCAAAAACCAGACAGTTTCGTAGAAAGGTCAAGATCAAGGCGCGCAAATCTCGATGAGTGAGGCGCACTGCTCTACGCCGCAGCGACTTCGAGATGCAGCGCAACGCAGATATTGGCCTTTCTACGGAACTGTCAGATTTCCAATGTCTCCACCTGCAATACAGCACTCAGCATCTCGGCGGCCTTGCCGGTTTTGGTGACCGAGAGCCGTTTTACCGCCACCATGTTGGGTGAAGTTTCGATGCGGTAAAGATACCCGCTCAACTGCTCCAAGTTGACGCCCTGAAGCTTCATCTCCACCAGCGAGAGTTTGTAGCGGCTGTCCGGCTGATCGGTGCTGGACGGTTTCATGTAGGTGATGTTGGCCTTGATCCCGCTTTCACCGGCCAGCCGGTCCAAGAAGGAAAAAAGGGTGAAGGTCTTCTCCCGGCGGGCGAACTTCTTCTCAAAAAGCGTCCCCTGCCGGCGCAGGGCCTCATATTCGGCCTGCAGGGCGCGGATTTCGGCCAGGCTCTGACTCCGGACGGCGATGGCGCGGCGCAGCTGCTGGCGTTTGCTGAAAAAGGGCGCCACCGCGAAATGCCAGAGCGCCAGCAGGCAGATGCCCGCCGCCAGCGCCGACACCACGGTCTTTTCGCGTTTGTTGAGCTGAATCCCCACGGTCATCCCCTCCGCGTAGCCGGCGCTCGCCACCCTGCCGGAGAAACACCATAGTTTACAGTTGATGATGTGTTAAAAACCGAAAACCAAACGGTTTCGAAAAAAGCTCCAAGTTCAAGGCGCGCAAATCTCAGCGGCGTGAGGCGTACTTATGTACGCCGCAGCGACTTCGAGATGCGGCGCAACGCGGAAATTGGGCTTTTGCGGAATCGTCAAAGTTGCACTTTAAGTTTGAACCTTATGCGGTTGTCGGTCTTCTCCATGGTGGCCGAACTGATGGTGACCGCCTCGAAGCCGGCCTGCCGTTCCAGCCGGTTCTTGATATCGTCCACGGTGTTGAAGGTGTCGGTGTTGCCCGAGACGAGGACACTCTCGGGGCCGATCAGCAGCTGGGTCAGCTCGACGTCGGTTGCGGCCGGGATCAGCGTGCTGAGGGCGTAGAGGATGTCGATGTTGAGCAGGGTATCGTCGCCATCGCCCGGAAGAAAAAGCGTTTTTTTCAGATCGGTGAGTTTCACCCGCATCTGCTGCAGCGGGTCGACGATCCGGGTGACCTCGGGAAAAGTGGACTGGAACACGGCGGTGATTTCCGCGTCCAGGGCGCTGCGCCGCTGGTTCATGAAATAGACTTCGAGCCCGAGGCTCGCCGCCCCCAGCAGCAGCACGACCAGCGCCAGGACCCCCAGGCGTATCAGGGCCGTGCGGTGTTCGGCCCACTTTCGGCGGGGTGCATAGGCCCCCCGGCGAAAATTGAGGACCGCCTTGCCGCCGGTGCCCGCGAGGG
This sequence comes from Desulfobacterales bacterium, assembly GCA_049284575.1. Lineage (GTDB taxonomy): Bacteria > Desulfobacterota > Desulfobacteria > Desulfobacterales > JAABRJ01 > JAABRJ01. The sequence continues at coordinate 458 of JBAPYE010000501.1, read as the reverse complement.
CCAATGCCAGGGCACGGTCGAAGCGCCAGGGCTGCCAGCCGTCGCCGCCCGCCTCCGGCAGCAGTCCGGGAATGGACTGCCCCAGGTCCAGCGGGTCCACCGGGATTTCAAGCACTGCGGCGAGTTCGGTCTGCAGGAGGGGGTCGGCGGCGGCGGTGCCGGTTAAAAGCGCCCGCACCGGGCGGCAGTCCTCCGGGCTGAGGCCTTCCAGGGCTGCCAGCGCCCGCCCCACGTGGGCGCCGATGCCCTCGGCGGTGAGGCCTTGGCCGGTGCTGAAAGGATAGATCAGGTGGATTTTGCCGGCCATCAGGACCGTCACCTGCCCCTGGCCGGCGCCGACATCGACCAGCAGGAGATGGTCGTCCGCACCTGCCCGTTCGGCCAGACAGCGGGCCACGGCAAACCCGCCGACACCCACGGCTTCGGGCGCCAGGCCGGCCGCCGCCAACACCGCCAGG
>JBAPYE010000500.1:0-1558 GCA_049284575.1 Desulfobacterales bacterium | reverse complement strand
GTCGGGGATCGGGGGATTTGTTCTGCGGCCGGAATATGCGTTCCGGGCCGCCCTTAAAAGTGGCTCGATCCGTCCCAACAGTGAGTGCACAGCTGGGATTTCGGCAGCCCGATGGCCGCCACCAGATCGTCCAGGCGCTGGAACTTGAGCGAGGTCAGGCGCAGCTTGCGTCGGATGCGCTCCACCATGGCCAGGTTGCGACTGCTGCCGGAGAGGGCGTAGTCCTCGAGATGGCGGCCCGACCCGTTTTCCAGTTCGTGGATCATTTGGCGGCCGGCCAAGTCCAGGGTGGAGCGCGAAGTGGAAAAATTGAGAAAGTCGCAGGGGAACACCAGGGTCGGGGATGCCGGGCGCATGTGGACTTCGGCGGCCCCGAGGTCGAAGAGCACCTGAACATTGCCCTTGAGCTGGGTGCCGCGTACGATGGAGTCCTCGCAGAAAAGGAGCCGCTGGCCTTCAATCAGGCGGCGGATCGGAATCAGCTTCATGCGGGCCACGAGATCGCGCAGGGACTGGCTCTTGGGCATGAAGCTGCGCGGCCAGGTGGGGGTGTACTTGACGAAGGGCCGTAGGTAGGGGACTTTTTTCTCGTTGGCATAGCCGATGGCGTGCCCGATGCCGGAATCGGGAATGCCGGCGACGCAGTCGATCGCGATGCTGTCGTTTTGTGCAAGGGCCCGCCCGCAGCGGTTGCGGACCGCTTCCACGTTGATGCCCTCGTAGTCGGAGGCCGGGTAGCCGTAGTAGACCCAGAGAAAGGCGCAGATCTGCATCTCGCCCCCCGGCGGGTTGACCTGCGTCACCCCGTCGGGGGTCAGTAGCACCGTCTCCCCAGGGCCCAAAAAGCGCTCGATGTCATAGCCGAGGTTGGGGAAGGCGCACGATTCGGAGGCGGCCGCATAGGCCCCTGCCTTGTGGCCGATCACCACGGGGGTGCGCCCCAGGCGGTCGCGGGCGGCGTAAACCCCGTGGTCGGTCAAGAGCAGCAGCGAGCAGGAGCCCTGGATCGCCTCCTGGGCATGCCGGATACCGGCCGCAAAAGAGTCCTCGGCGCAGATCAGCATGGCCACCATTTCAGACGGGTTGGTCTTGCCATTGGCGGTCTCGGTGAAGTGCAGGCGCCGCTTGAAGGCCTTGCGTTCCAGTTCGGCCATGTTGGTGATCCGTGCGACGGTGACCAGGGCGAAGTTGCCCAGGTGAGAGCCGATCACCAGCGGCTGGGGGTCGTTGTCGCTGATCACGCCAATCCCGGTGCGGCCGGCGAACTTGACCAGATCCGGTTCGAACTTGGAACGGAAGTAATCGTTTTCGATGCTGTGAATCGAGCGCGTGATCCCGTCGGGGCCCTTGACGGCCATGCCGCCGCGGCGGGTACCGAGGTGGAAATGATAATCCGTCCCGTAGAAAATGTCGGTCACACAATCCGCTGTCGAGACCACGCCGAAAAGTCCACCCATCCTGACACCTTTTTTTCCCAACGCACCCAAGAGCGGCGTTGATGGTAACTGCCGGCCCACGCCTGAAAACGGCGATCCTGACCCTGCACGGCCCTCCGCGC
>JBAPYE010000499.1:0-7418 GCA_049284575.1 Desulfobacterales bacterium | reverse complement strand
GGCGGGGCGCTGACCGCGGCGAAGGTCGTTGTTGCCGCGGGAGCGGCCGCCGGGGGCGGCGCCGTCACGGCGGCCCGCACCATCCCGGTATCGGGATTGACCGGTTGCAGCCCAGAAGCGCCCAGGGTGGCGTCGGTCAGGCGCTGGATGCTGTCCATCATGCGCTGCAGGCAGTGACTGGCCTCGGTCTGGGTTTCCAGAAACTTCTGATGGGTTTCAGCGGTCTGGCGCTGAAGGGTTTCCATCGATTTCAACCCTTCGCGCACGATCTCGAAGGCATCCGCGGCAAAACCGGGACGGTTGCGGCTGTTGTGAGTGTCCATGGCACGATCATTTTTGGAATCTGAGGGTGATGAAAAAACAATCTCGGCCGGGCCGGGGCGGGGCTGAGTATCCGGGACGGACGGTGTCGGTCGTTCGGGCGGGGCGGCTGGCCCGCGAGGCTGTTGCGGGGAGCCGTGCGATCCGTCAGTGACGGCCGGGCGGGGGGCAGCGGCCTGCGGGGGCCGCGAGTCCGCCGGTTTTGGCGTCGGCTTGAGGTTGGCCCCTGAAACCGGGATGGCCATCACGGCCTTGCGGGGGGCCGGCGGCGCCTGCTCCCATGCCGTGAGATCCACCGGAATCCCCAAGGCCGCCAGCTGGCTGAGGGTCTTGGCGAGGTCGCCCAAACCGAATTCCCTTCCCGCCGACGCGTCCATGGCGACGGCATGAAATGGCCGCTGCTGGAGGATCGCCTTGACCAGCCCGGTCAGAACCGATTTCGGGCCGACCTCCACGAAGGTGTGAAACCCGTCGCGGTAGAGGGCTTCGACGGCGCCCACAAAGTCCACCGGGCTGACGAGCTGGGCCCCCAGCAGGGCCCGCGCCGGGTCGCTGTCCGTGGGGTAGGGGCGGCCGGTGCTGTTGGCATAGACCGGGACGGCGCTCTCGGTCAAATCGACCTGTGCCAGGGCCGCGGCAAAGGGCGCCTGGGCGCTTTGCACCAGCGTGCTGTGAAAGGCGGCCGCAACCGGCAGGCGGCGGGTTTTGAGCCCCCGGTTTTCGCAGGCCCGCTCGGCCGCGGCAATGGCCTCGGCAGGGCCGGAAATGACCCCCTGCTCGGGGCTGTTGCGGTTGGCCAGCACGAGGCTGGGGTCCAGCTCCTTCAGCAGTTCGCTGATGTCGTCAAGCGGGGCCTTGACCGCCAGCATGGCGCCGTTGGGCCGATGGGAGGCTTCGCCGCCCGGGCCCCCCGCCGCCGCCATGGCCTTGCCGCGGGCGACCGACAAGGCCAGAAAGTCATCGCCCGAAAGGCGGCCGGCGGCATACAGCGCGGTCAACTCGCCGTAACTGTGCCCGCAGGCGGCCTGCGGCCGGACCCCGAATCGTTCCAGGACCGCCAGCATGGCCTGACTGAGGGCGCCGATGGCCGGCTGCGCCTTGTCGGTCTGGCGCAGGGTTTCCTCCTGGGCGGCCTTTTCCTGTTCGCTGCCGGCGGGGCAAGGGAACACCAGTTCGCTTAAGCTGGGGGAGGCGCCCCGGATTTTGTCGGCCGTTTCAAAGGCCGCCAGGGCTTCAGGGAAAAAACAGACCAGATCCCGCCCCATCCCGACGTACTGGCTGCCCTGGCCCGGAAAGAGAAATGCCGCTTTTGGGGCGGGTAGGCCGCACCCGTAAAAAACATTGGCATGTCGCCAGGAGTGGTCGCAGCCGTTTTTGGCGAGGAGTTTTGCGGCATGATTCAAAGCGCCGGCAAAGGCCGACGCCGCCTGGGCGCTGGTCGCGGCCGCCGGTCGCCTGACGGTCAGCACCAGCCGGTGGGGATCCTGCCGGGAAAAGGAGCGGCGCGAGGCATCCGCCAGGCGCGCGATTTCAGCCGCCGGCGGCGGTGTCTGAAAAGCGGCCGCGGTTTCGCGTACCCGCGACCGGAGGGTTTCGGCGGTAGTCGCCGAAAAGGCAACGATCTCCACCGAACCGTCCCAGGCCACGACGGTTTTCTGCGAGCCATACTCCTCGAGGACCAGGTGAAAGTTGCTGCCGCCAAAGCCGAAAGCGCTGACCCCGGCCCGGCGGGGATGGGCCTTGGAGGAAACCCAGGGCCGGGTTTCGGTGTTGAGGCAAAACGGGCTTGCGCCGATCCCGAGATCCGGGTCGGGGGCATCGACTTTCAGGGTTTTGGGCAGCACCTTGTGGTGCAGGGCCAGAGCCGTTTTGATCAATCCGGCGGCCCCGGCGGCCGCCTTGGTGTGGCCGATATTGGACTTGACCGACCCCAGGGCGCAGGGGCTGGGGCGGGGACCGGCCTCGCCAAAAACGGTGTTGAGCGCACTGAATTCCACCCGGTCGCCGACCCGCGTGCCGGTGCCGTGGGCTTCCAGCAGACCGACCGTGGAAGGGTCAAAACCGGCATCGCGATAGGCCTTGCGCAGGGCCTTGGCCTGACCTTCCGGTCGGGGGGCGTAAATGCTCTGGGACTTGCCATCGCTGGAGGAGCCGATTCCCCGGATCACCGCCAGGATCGTGTCGCCGTCGGCCTCGGCGTCGGCCACGCGTTTGAGCAGCAGCAGCCCGACCCCTTCGCCCAGGACCGTCCCGTCGGCCGCCGCGGCAAACGGACGGGCATCGCCGGTCTTGGAGAGGGTGTGGGTGCGGGCGAAGCACATGTGCATGAAGATATCATTGAGGGTGTCGATGCCGCCGGTGATCGCCATGTCGCAGCGCCGGGCCGCAAGCTCCATGACGGCCAGATGGACGGCGCTCATGGAACTGGCGCAGGCGGCGTCCACCACGCAGTTGGTGCCCCCCAGGTTGAGACGATTGCAGATGCGGCCGGCAACGACATTGCCGAGCAGCCCCGGGAATGAATTCTCCTGCCAGGGAACGTAGGCCTCCGCCATGCGCGCGAGCGCAAGCTGCAGCATTTCAGGGGGAAGACCGGCGGCCTCCAGGGCCCTGCGCCAGGCGGGGTAGCCGAGCCGGGCCCCCAGGGGGATCACCAGCTCCTGGGTGCCGGTAACTCCGAGGATGACACTGGTGCGATCCCGGTCGAATTCGCGCGCCTCGTCGTAGCCGGCGGCTTCCAGCAGGCGCTTGGCAGCCAGCAGGCCCAAGAGTTGGGACGTGTCGGTCGCCGGCAGGGCGGACGGCGGAATGCCGAATTCGGCGGGGTCGAAGGGCACCGGTTCCAGGAAGCCGCCGCGCTTGCAGTAGACGTGGTCCGCTTTGTGGGGGTCGGGGTCGTAGTAGTCCCGAGGGGACCAGTGGGAGTCGGGAATTTCCGAAATGGCATCGACCCCGTGATAGAGCAGGTGCCAGTATTCCCGGAGTCCCGGCGCTTTGGGGAAAAATCCTCCGGCGGCGATAATGGCGATGGCCGTTTGGCTGGGCTTTGCTGCAGTCATGGCAAAATCAACGATAGGGTTTCATGCGCCCGAGGCGCATGTCCGAATAGGGGTTGCAGGGAATGGTAAAAGCCCTGTGCCCGTGGGGACCGGAAAAAAGGCGGCCGTCTGACGGACACTGTCTTCAAGGGACTTTTTCCCCGTCGCAGCGTGCGGCAATTTCATCCAGGGGCAGGGGCGGGCACTGGGCCATGGCGGCCGGCAGAGCGGCCCCCTGGTACTGAAGCCAGTTGTAACGGGTCAGCACGCAGGCGTTGAACAGCAGGTTGTGCGCGACGGTGACGACCTTCCGGTTTTCGGGCTGCTCGAGGAAACTGCCTTTGGTCCATTCGTTGAAAGCCCCCATCGCCGGCCCGCACCAGATCTGGTAATCCAGAACCCGCGAGGGGTCTCCCTGGTTGGCCCAGTTGGAGGACTGGCCAAGATAGGAGCGGAACACCAGGGCCATTTTATGACGCGCGTCACGATCGGCCCTTTGGTTCTGGCGGGGGTCGCGCTGGGCAAAAAAAGCCCGCGTCTGCTCCCACTCCTCTTCGAAGCTGCAGCGAAAATAGTCCTTTTCCAGCAGCGCTTTTTCCTTGGGGGGGATCTGGTCGTACGTTTCGTAGGCGCGGTAGAAGTCATAGAGCTTGGCGGCCCGCAGGGGAAACATGGTGCCCCGTTTGAGCACCTGAACCTTGACCCCCATCTCGAACATGTCGGCCGCAGGCGCCATGGTAACATCCGCCTGGCGGGCGTCTGCCAGCATCCGGCGGACGGTGTCGGATGTCCCTGATTCCACGCAGGCCTGATTGATCGAGCCTGTCAGAACGAACGCCGCGCCCATGGCAAAGGCGCCGGCGGTGGCCTGGGGCGTTGCGATGCCGCCCCCCAGGCCGACCCAGACCGGCTGCGAATAGTGGTGCTGGGAGCTGATTTGGTCCCGCAGGGCGAGCATCGTGGGAAGCAGCGTCATGGCCGGCCGGTTGTCGGTGTGCCCGCCTGAGTCCGCCTCGGCGGTCAGGGCGTCGGCAACCGGGATGTGCGCGGCCAGTTCCGCTTCAGTCGGGGAAATGAGCCCCTGCTGGAGCAGTTCAGCGAGAAATTTGGCCGGTGGGGGCGCCAAAAAACGGCTGGCCACTTCCACCCGGGATATCTTGGCGATAATCTTGTGGGGGCAGACGATCTCACCATCGGGGCCGCGATGAATCCCGTTGACGCGGTAGCGTATCAGCGGCAGGGTAAGATTCAGGTATGCCGAAGCGCTGATGCAGCCCACGCCGTTATCAAGATACAGCGTGACAACGCGCATCTCCAGATCCGGGTCCTGGGGGCTGTGGATCAGATTGAAGCCGAAAGGACGGTCGGGGAGGGCATTCCGGATTTGGTGGATGGCGGCCTCAACCTGGGAAGGGGCCAGTCCGGCGGCACCGAAAAACCCGATCATCCCGTTTTCGCCGGCGGCTTTGACCATCGCAACCGAGGTGATGCCGTTGGCCATGGCACCCATGACGTAGGCGTAACGCAACCCGAAGGCCTTTTTGAAACCGGGGTCGCCGAGTGCCTGGGGCATCAGGGGCGGGACAAATGCGGTGAGGGCCAGCCCTTTATCGGGCGGCGCGAATTCGCCCAGGGTGACGCGTCCGCCGGCGGCCAAGGCGGCCCGGCCGTCAACTTCCACAAGGGCCATCGCGGCGGCCGGCGACCGCAGGGCGGCAAGGATGGCGTCCGGCTCGGTCTGAGGCTTGGCGGCGCCATGCTCCCACCAGCCCAGGACCACTTTCGGGGTGGGCAAATCGTGCGTCATTTACTGTTTTTTATATGGAAAAATCTGAGGTTTTATTTATCGGATCAGGGAACCGGTTAAAAACCTACCTGATCGGCACCCAATCCGGGGTACTGAATCGCTTTTAATCTCTAAAGCCAAGACGATGCAGAATACCCAAACGCGGAAAAAGTGTCAACAATCTCTTGTGCGGCCGCCATTTGCCGACTGGCGCCGGCGGTTCTGGGGTCAGCCGCGAGGGTGGTAGGTTTCGTGAATTTTCTGCAGATGCTCCGTGGCCACGTGGGTGTAAATCTGGGTGGTTGAAATGTCCGCATGGCCCAGCATGACCTGAACCGCCCTGAGGTCCGCGCCGCCTTCGAGGAGGTGGCTGGCGAAAGAATGACGCAGGCTGTGGGGTGTTATTTCTTTTATGATGCCAGCCATACGCCCGTAGCGCTTCAGCAGCTTCCAGAACCCCTGGCGCGTCATCGGATGGCCCCTTCTGGCGACGAACAGATAGGGGCTGATGAGCGATTTCAAGAGGGCCGGGCGGCCCGAGGCCAGGTATGCCTGGATGGCTTGGCGCGCATGCTGCCCAATGGGAACGATGCGCTCCTTGGCGCCTTTGCCCATGACCCGCACAAACCCCGCCTCCAGGTTCACCGCCTGCAGTTTTACCCCGATCAGCTCGGACACCCGCAGCCCGGCGGCATACAGAAGCTCCAGCATGGCCATGTCGCGCAAGCCCCGGGGGGTGTGCGGGTCGGGTGCTGCCAACAGACGGCCGATTTCCGCAATCGAAAAGACATTCGGCAGTTTCAGGCCGGTTTTGGGCAGATCGATCAGCCGCGAGGGGTCGCTGGGGATGATGTTTTCCCGGGTCAAAAATTTGTAAAAGCCTCGCAGGGTCACCAGGTGCCGGGCCCGTGAGCGGGCGGCCAGACCGGCGTTGCGCAGCCCGATGAGGTGCTTCAGCAGCATCACAGTGTCGTTTTCGGTCACATCCCTGACGGTATTTTTCTTCAGAAAAGCGAAATAGCGTGCCAGATCCCGGCTGTAGGATTCGATGGTTTTGCGGGCGAGGCCTTTTTCGACCAGCAGATACGTGAGGTAGCGGTCGGCCAGTTCATCCAGGTGGGCCATGGTCGGCCTCCAGGGTTTTGTCGGTTGTTGAGTTCAAACAGACGGGGGGGGCAGCCCTCAGGTCGGAAAAACGGCGGTGCGTCAATCGGCCAGGCATCGGAAACCGAGGATGTTGGCGCAAAAAACGGCCGGGAACCGGAAGCGGGCATACAGCCTGACGCCGGCATCGGATATCCAGCAGCCCCCCTTGGCGATAAACGCGGTGGGCGCTCCCGCGGCTTCGAAAAGCGGCGGGGATGAGTCCAGGGTCCACTCCAGGACGTTTCCGAGACAATCGGAAAGCCCCAGGGCATTGGCCCCCTCGGCGAAGCGGTCCACCGGGGTGGTATCGCCGATGCCGGTTTCCTCGGTGTTGCAGCAGTCTTCCCGCCACCGAGCGCCCCAGGGCAGAGCAAAGCCCTCCGCGGTGCGGGCCGCCGCCTCCCATTCCACCTCGCGCGGAAGCCGTTTACCGGTCCAGGCGGCAAATGCCAGGGCATCCTGCAGGCTGATCTGTACCACCGGGTGGTTGCGCTTGGCGTGAAGCCCGCTGCCCGGCCCGCAGGGGTGATACCAGCAGGCCCCCTGCACCACCTGCCGGCGGTGGCAAGCGTGCCAGACCGATCTGACCTGCCCGGTCTTGGGATCGACCGCTTTCTGAAAACGGCCCCGGTAAACAGCGGCTTCGCCGCACCGCTCGGCGGTAGTGACGTAGCCGGTGCGGTCCACGAAAACCTCGAAAAGGGCGTTGGTCACCGGAAATTTGCCCATGTAAAATGCAGGCAATCGGACGCTGTGCGCCTCGAGCTCCCCCTTTACCGGATTTTGACTGCCGATGACATATTTTTCTTCAGCGACCAGCAGGTACTGGTTGTAGTAGCGTTCCATGACCCCGAGGAAGCCGTCGAATTTTTCGGCCAAAAGCGCGGGGTTGCGCAGATCATCGGAATCCATCGGCAGGTCGTCCATCATCTCTTCCAGGGGATCCAGCGGAAGGCCGATGTCCACCACCGCGGCTGGATCCTTAAAGCTATCCGGGCCGGGTGGCTCAGCCGAAGCGGCCGCAGATGCCGGAATATCCTCTTCGCCCGCAGTTTTAACGATTTCGTCGAGCGCATCAGTCTCAACAATCTCGACTATCTCGTCGCGTGGATCGGTCTCCACGACCT
>JBAPYE010000498.1:0-10247 GCA_049284575.1 Desulfobacterales bacterium | reverse complement strand
GGATAGACGGCCACCCGATCACCGAAGGTGACGTTTTCCCCGATGAACGCCGTCGGGGCGATGGCGGGGTCCACGCCGACGCTGAAGCCGCCGCCGATCACGGCCCCGGGACTGATCCCGGCAGCCGGCCGCTGCAGGGGGTGAAAAAGGCCGAGCACCTGGGCGAAGGCGGCCGCGGGGTTGCCGACGCGAACCAGATTCCGCCCGGCGGCCTCGAACTTCAGCGGCACCATGAGGGCGCCGGCACGGGTGGCGTCAATCTGCTTGAGGTAGCGCGGGGTCCCCGCCAAGGCGATTTCATCGGCAGCCGCGGTTTCGAAGGCGGCCGCGCCGACAACGGTTTTTTCAGGATCGCCGATCACTTCGCCGCCCACCAAATGGGCGATGGCCGCTAGGGTCAGTTCCATGTCCGGGTCCTCACGGGCTGCCGGATTTGCCGGCCGCGCCGGCGGGCCGGCCAAACCGCCGGTTGTAGGCGTTGATCACCTGTTCGGTGATGTCGTTGCTGCTCGGGGAATACAAAACGCCGGCCTTGTTGCGAATCAGGAGGTAGCCCTCTTTTTTACCGATCTCCTCGGCAATCCCGAGGACCTCCTCCCGGATACGCTGACTGAGGCGGTTGTTCAGGTCTTTCAGTTCAGCCTTGAAGCGCCGCTCGGCGGTCTCGAATTCGCTGACCAGGATGCGCAACTCGCGCTGCTTTTCCTCGCGCATGTCCTTGCTCATCTCGGCGGCCTCCCGATCCAAACGTTTTTCGAGGTCTTCGATCTGAGCGCCCATCTGTTTCAACTCGGCTTCCATCACCCGGCCCTTTTGTTTTATTTCCGCCTGGGCGGCTTTGCCGGCCTCCGAGTGCTCGAAGACCTTGGACAGGTCGACCACCCCGATCTTGGCCACGTCGGCGCCGTAAACCGCACTGCCCACTACCAGCGCGAAAAAGACCGCCACGACGGTCTGGACGCTCTTGGGCATTAACCCCTCCATCTTGAAGGCAGTTTTCCGATGGTCCGGCGGCGGATCAGAAGGCGCCGCCCATGCCGAACTCCCACTTGCCGCCACCCTCATCATCCTCCGGGTCGAGCACATAGCCGTATTCGAGACGAATCGGGCCCATCGGGGAGTTCCAGCGGATGCCGGCCCCCGCGCTCTGGCGCAGATCCGTGATGTCAAAATCCTGCTCTCCGCCGTAGACGTTGCCGGTGTCATAGAACACCACCCCGGCCAGGCCGGCCTCCTTGATCAGGGGGACGATATACTCCACGTTGAAGAGCACCATCGAGGTGCCGCCGATGTCGTCGCCGTTGCTGTCCTGGATGCTGATGTCCTGCCAGTCGAAGCCGCGCAGGGAATTAAGACCGCCTAAGTAAAAACGCTCGTAGTCGGGCAGGATGCCGTTGGTGCCCTCGGTGACGTAGCCGCCTTCGGCGCGGACAAATCCGGTGGTCTCCCAGAACAGCGGGATGTAGATTCCCGCCTCGGCGGTCACCTTGGTAAAGGCGATGTCCCCGGCCAGTGGACCGCCGGCATACTCGACCTCCAGCGAATGCTTCTGTCCCTCGGTGGGCAGGAAGAACCGGTCGCGGGAATCGTATTCCAGACTGGCGGTCAGGCTGCTGGTGATGTTTTCACCCGCCAGCTGCTTGATGCTGCGAGCGGCATCCTCGTCGATCTCGGTGATGTCCGCCAGCTCGAAGCGGTAGCCCAGATAGACCCGCGTGTAATCGAAGACCGGGTAGCCGAATCTGAAGCCGAAGCCGATGCTTTCCTTGTCGTAATCGTTGTAGTCCACGTCCCATTTGAAAACGTTGCCGGTGGCGGAAAGCGGGATATCGAACAGCCAGGGCTCGGTGAAGCTCAGCTGATAGCGCGTGGACTGCCCGCCGAGGTGGGCTGCGAGCTGCAGAATCTGCCCCCGGCCGAAAAGGTTGCGCTGGGAAATCTGGGCCACTGCGAAAAGACTCTCAGAGGTGCTGTACCCACCACCAAAGCTGAAGGTGCCGGTGGGCTTTTCGGCGACATCGATCTTGAGGACCATCTGGTCCCCGGCACTCCCCGGGAGGGTGTCCACCTTGACGTCGTCGAAATAGTCCAGGCGCTTCAAGTTGCGCACGCTGCGCTTGAGCTCCTTGCCGCTGTATAGCTCCTGCTCGTAGACGCTGAGCTGGCGCCGGATAACCTTGTCGCGGGTCTTGGTGTTGCCGCCGATGATGATCTTCTCAAAATAGACCGGCTGCCCCTGGTTGATGGCGAAATCGATGTTGACCACCTGATTTTCGGGATCCCGGTCGATTTTGGGGGCGATATCCGCGTAGGCGAAGCCTTCATCCGAGTACAGGTCGGTGAGAGCCAGGATGTCATTGCGCAGCACCTCCCGGCTGTAGTAGGCCTCATCGGTGATCTTGACTTTCTGGAGAAGCTCGTCCTCGGGCAGGACCAGGTCACCGCTGACCACCACCTTGCCGACCTTGTAGCGCGGCCCCTCGTCAATTTTAACGGAGATCTCGATCCAATTGTCCTCGAAGCTGACCTGCGGCTCCGCCACCCGGGCCTGGATGTAGCCGGAGTTGTGGTAGAACGCGGTCAGGCGGGCGGCATCCTGGTTGAGGTCCTCCATGTTCAGCTCGCCCGAGGAGGTTATCCATGAGAGAAAGCCTTTTTCCTTGGTTTTCATCAGTTTTTTGAGTTCTTTGCCGGAATAGGCTTGGTTGCCCTCCAGGACGATTTCACGGATCCTGACCTTCTCGCCTTCGTCGATGGCAAACTCGACATCGGCCTGATTGCTGGCGCTGGGGGTGACGGCGTAGGTGACCTTGACGTTGTGGTAATTCTTGTCTTTGTAAAGCCCCTCGATACGCTCCAGATTGCGCTGGATGGTGACGAGATTCAGGACCGCGCCGGTCTTGAAGGTCAGGTTCTCCTTGATGGCATTGTCGTCGAAGACGCGGTTGCCGCTGACGCGGATCATTCGGATGGTGGGCTTTTCGGTGACCTTGAAAACGATGACCTTGCCGTCGCCCTCGGTTTCGCTTTCGACGCGCACATCCTCAAAATAGCCCATGGCATAAACGGATTTCAGGTCCTGGGTGAGGCTTCTGGCCAGATAAACGTCGCCGGGTTGGGTTTGCACGATGCGCAGAATGGCGTCGGACTCAATCCGTTGGTTGCCCTCGACCGTCACCCGCACCACTTTTTCGCGTTTGAAAAGCTTTGACCCGATGTCCGTGGCCAACTGTTTCAGGGCCGTCGAAAGGGTTTCGAGACCCTCGCCCTCGGCGTAAAACGCTTCCGGCCCGGCGCTGCCGGAGGATTCGACCATTTGGGCGTCCAGACTGAACTGCTGCCCCACCAGGGTCAGGCTGCCCCAGACCACGTGCTCGGCGCCGACCCGTTCTCCGATTTGCCGCCGCCCCGCGACATTCATCGCCCCAAGCGTTGCAAGCTCGGCCGGCGGCAAGTCCGGGGCGATGAGCAGCGCGCCTTCCTGGCTCAAATGTTGTCCTAAAATGTCCGGGATTTCCTTCTCGAGGTGGGACAGCGGCGCCTGGGTGTGAACCGCAAACGGCAGCAGCGTGATGCGCACGGCATCGAGTGCAAAGACCGGCAGGGGCAGGATCCATGCGCAGAGTGTTAAGAAAAGGCTCAACCGTTTAAGCATACAGCACACCTCACCCCGTTTCGGTCAGTTTCCCGTCGGCGATCGTCACCCGGCGGCCCATGTAGGAGGCCAGCGCCGGGTTATGGGTGACCACCACCAGTGCCATCCCGACTTCCCGGTTCAACTCCAGCAGCAACCGGTGCATCTCCTCACTGTTGCGCTGGTCCAGATTGCCGGTGGGCTCATCCGCCAGCAGCAGCGCCGGTTTCAACACCAGCGCCCTGGCCAGGGCCACCCGCTGCTGCTCGCCCCCGGAAAGCTTGTTGACCCGGTGGTCCAGGCGTTCTTCGAGCCCAACCCGCACCAGCCCTTCGCGTGCCAGGGCTGTCGCCGTCTGGCGGTTCTGACCGTTGATCAGGGCCGGCATCATCACGTTTTCAAGAGCGCTGAATTCCGGCAGCAGGTGATGAAACTGAAAGACAAACCCGATCGATGCGTTCCGGAAGCGCGCTAAGCGAAGGTCATCGTAACCGAACACATCCTCATCACGGTAAAAAAGCCGCCCCGCTTCGGGACGGTCCAAGGTCCCCAGAATGTGCAGCAGGGTCGACTTGCCGATCCCCGATGCGCCCACCACCGCTACGGTTTCGGCGGCGCTCAGCTGGAAATCGAGGTTTTGCAGCACCTCGATATGGCTGCCGTTGCCGCGGTAACTTTTGCAGATCCCGGCCGCCCGCAGCAGCGGGCCCGCGGACGGCGCCGTGGGGGGCTTGGCGAACGGTTTGAAGGCAGGATCACCCACGGCGCAGGGCCTCCACCGGGTTGAGCCGCGACGCCTGCCGGGCCGGATAGAGGGTCGCCAGAAAGCAGATCGCCAGGGCCGCCAGCGCGATCAGCACCACATCGATCCCCTCCAAGCGCACCGGCAACGTGGTTATATAGTAGACATCCCCTGGAAGTTCAATAAACTTGTAGCGTTCCAGCAGAAAGCAAAGGCCGAATCCCAACGCCCCCCCCAACAAGGTGCCGACCGCCCCGATCATCATGCCCTTGAACACGAAGATTTTACGGATGCTTTGATGGGTGGCCCCCATGGCCTTTAGTATGGCGATATCTTTTGCTTTTTCCATTACCATCATGATCAGTGAACTGGCGATGTTGAAGGCCGCCACCAACACGATCAGCGTGAGAATGATAAACATGACCGTTTTCTCCAGCTTCAGCGCCGCGAAAAGGTTTTGATTCTTCTCCATCCAGTCCCGCGACGCGTAGGCCGGGCCGAGGGTCTCCAGGATTCGGGCGGCGATTTTCTTGACGGCATAGATGTCCGCGACCCGCAGGTCGACGCCGCTGGCCGCAGCGGGGTCAAGGCGCAGGAGCTTTTGCCCCTCGGCGAGGCTGATGAAGGCCAGCGAGCCGTCGTACTCGTACATCCCCGTGGCAAAGACCCCCTTGACCTGAAAACGCCTCATCGCTGGCACGTGACCGACCGGGGAGAGCATCCCGCGCGGCGCAATCAGGTAAATCGTATCGTTGTTGAAAACCCCCAAGTTTCGGGCCAGTTCCCGCCCCAGAAGGATCCCTGGCAGTGCCGAACCGTCCTCCGGGCCGGCCAGCAGACGGCTGTCGACACCGCTGATCACCCCCTCGGCGGTGTCCGGGTCGATCCCCCGCAACACGGCACCGGTGGCGCTTGATGCCGAACGCAGCATGATCTGGGTGGAAACAAAGGGGGTGGCCGCCTGCACCCCTCGGGTAGTGCCGATTGCCGTCAGCACGCGGCGATAATCCGGCACGGGACCGTCTTGGGGCGTGATCACCAGATGGGATTCGATTCCGAGGATACGGCCCTTCAGGTCTGATTCGAAACCGGCCATGACCGCGATGACCACGATCAGGGCCATGACGCCGAGGGTGACGCCGGCAATGGAGAGAAAGGTGATGAGGGAGATAAAGGTCTGCTTTTGTTTCGCCCTGAGATACCGGCCGCCTATAAAGGTTTCGAAGGACACGGCTCTCCGGCTACTCCCGGGGCTTCATATGCGGAAACAGGATGACCTCGCGGATCGAAGCGGCATCGGTCAGCAGCATCACCAGCCGGTCAACGCCGATCCCCTCGCCGGCCGTCGGCGGCATGCCGTACTCCAGGGCTTCGATGTAGTCCGCATCCATGAAGTGGGCCTCTTCGTCACCGGCTTCACGGTCCTGCACCTGCTGCAGGAAACGCCCTTTTTGATCATCGGGATCATTGAGTTCCGAAAACCCGTTGGCAATTTCACGGCCGGCAATGAACAGCTCGAAGCGCTCGGTAAGCTCCGGCTGCTGGTCACTTCGGCGCGAAAGCGGCGACACCTCCACCGGGTAGCCGGTGATAAAGGTCGGTTGAATCAACTTCGGCTCCACGAGAGCATCGAAAAGCTTGGTGACGACTTTGCCCAGGCGACCGGTTTTCGACAGTTTGACGCCGTTTTGATCGGCAAAGGAGAGCAAACCGGCCTTGTCCTTGAGAAGTCCGGGGGGCACCCCGCCCAGCTGCTCGAGCGCTCCGGCCAGGGTCATGCGGCGCCATGTGCCGCCGAGATCCACGCGGTCGCCCTGGTACTCGAAGGTCTCTGCGCCCAAAACGTCGCGGGCCACGTGGCGGAACATGTCTTCCGTCAGGTCCATCAGATCGTGATAGGTGGCATAGGCCTGGTAGAATTCGAGCATCGTGAATTCCGGGTTGTGCCGGGTCGAGATCCCTTCGTTGCGGAAATTCCGGTTGATTTCAAAGACCCGCTCGAACCCGCCGACCACCAGCCGCTTGAGGTAGAGCTCGGGGGCGATTCGCAGGTAGAGGTCCATGTTCAGGGCGTTGTGATGGGTCACAAACGGGGTGGCCTCGGCACCGCCGGGAATGGGCTGCATCATAGGGGTTTCGACTTCGAGAAAATCGCGCTGCAGCAGAAACTCCCGGATCGCCTGGACGATCCGGCTGCGCCGCACAAATATGTCGCGCACCTCGGGGTTTGTGATCAGGTCGATATAGCGCCGGCGGTAACGCTTTTCGGGGTCCTTGAGGCCGTGAAACTTTTCGGGCAGCAGCCGGGTGGCCTTGGCAACCAACCGGATCTCGGCGGCCAGCAAGGTCCACTCACCGGTTCGGGTCTGAAACAGCCCGCCTTTCAGCCCGACGAAGTCGCCAACATCCAACTGCTTGAAAATCGCATAGGCCGCCTCACCCACCCGGTCCTTGCGCACATAGGCCTGAAGCTGACCGGTCCGATCGCGGAACCGAATAAAGGCGGCCTTGCCGAATTTGTTGATGGCCATCATACGGCCGGCCAAGACGAAAACCGGCGCGTCTTCGGTCAGGCTGGCGCTGTTGGCGTCGAGAATACGGGTAACATCCGCGACCGTGTGGCTGACGACAAAATCATTCGGAAAAAGGGCAACGTCCTGCTGCCTTAGAGCCCCAAGCTTTTCGCGTCTCTTTTCAATCAAATCGGTTTTGTGTTCACTGCTCATTGATCTTTCCAGGTCTCGGTCAGAACCGATGGTGGCCGACGGGTGGCGAGGCTTGGCGCACCCCGGATCCGCATGAGGCGTACAAAAATTTAAAAAGCCGGAGAGAAAAAGCGCTGCCGGCCGGGAGGTGGGGATTAAGCAGAATTTGCTAACCTATTTGGTCAGGGGTGTCAAGAGCAAGTTGGCGGGGCAATCCGATTGAAGGTCATCGAAAAGGTGCTGCCGCAATTGGGTTTACTTTCGATATCCAGGCGGGTTTGATAGGGCTCCAGAATACGCTGCACAATTGAAAGCCCCAGCCCGGTGCCGGTGGGCTTGGTGGTAAAAAACGGGTCGAAAATCGATTTGATGGTGGCCGCCGTCATGCCGCAACCGTCATCGGAAATCCGCACACAGGCGTGGCGCTTGCTGATGGCGGCGGCCGATACAGACACGTGGCCGGTCGCGCCGATGGCTTCGGCCGCATTGAGCAGCAGATTCCAACAGACCTGCTGCAGATGCAGGGGATCCATTTCAACCCAGAGCCCCTGGCAGACGTCTTTATTGATGGTGATCCGGCCGCTGAAACTGCGGTCTTTCTCGAACAACTCGACGGCCGCTAAAAGCGCCGGTCCCAACTCGATCGGCTTGGCGTTGGGGGTCGGGGGGCGGGCAAACAGCAGAAAGTTGGTCACCAGCGAACTCAGCCGGTCCGCCTCTCGCAGAATGATGGCCATCAAGCGCTGGTGGTCGGGGGCGAGATGCAGATCTTCGCGCAGCAGCTGGATCGATCCGGTCAGGGCCGCCAGCGGATTTTTGATTTCGTGGGCCAGTCCGGCCGCCATTTCACCGATGGCCGCGACGCGCTGGACCCGCTTGACGCGGTCCACCATGGCCTGCAGCTCAAGGCGGCTTTTGCGCACCTGTTCGGAAAGCATACAGCTCAGGACCGCCACGGCATAAAAGGCCGACACGGTGATACCCAGCTTGTAGAGAACGTAGGCGCCCCCGTAGCTGGCGATCGAGGGATTGGCGCTTAGGCCGAATGAAGTCAGGAAAGCGAAAAAGTCCAACCCCACCAACAGCGTGTACTCCACGGCACAACAAGTCGCCACCACCAGGCAGCCCTGCCGGTAGAGCAGCATGCTGGAGTAGATGATCACCACCATGTAGAGAAACGGGAAGAGGCTCGAGAAACTGCCGGTCAGAAAGATAATAAGGGTGACAATGAAGGTGTCGGCGATGATCTGCACATAGGCCAGAAGAATTTTCCGCCTGACCCGCTGGAGCAAAATCCCATAAAAAAATGAAAGCAGAAAAATTCCGGCCGTCAGCCCGTAGAGCGCGACCAAGGGCTGCGCCAAAAAGGAAGCGCCTTCGCCAAGCTGGAAAAGGACCGTGGACCCCAGCAGCAGGATCGAAAAGATCAAACGGCACAACATCAGCCATTTGAGACGATGGTAGGTGCGACACTCCGCATGGGGGCCGCCCCCTTCCCCCGCCGGCATGGTCTCCTCACCGGATTGGCGACGCACGTGCGAAACGCTCACTTAACTGATGGCGCCGGCCATTTTAAAGATCGGCAGATACATGGCGATGACCAGCCCGCCAATGGTCACCCCCAGGAAGAGCAGCATAAAAGGCTCGATCATGGAGGTCAGGTTCTCGACGGCCTGATCGACCTCGTCGTCATAAAAATCGGCAATTTTTTCAAGCATGGAATCCAACGCCCCGGTGGATTCACCGACCGCGATCATCTGACACACCATGGAGGGAAACACCCCGCTTTGGGCCAAAGGGTCCGCCATGGTGCGCCCCTCGGAAATTCCCGCGCGAACGTTGTAGACCGCGCTCTCTATGGTTTTATTGCCGGCCGTGCGGGCCACGATGTCCAGGGCTTCCAGAATCGCCACACCACTGGCGAGCATGGTGCCCATGGTGCGGCTGAATTTGGCCACGGCCACCTTGCGGATCAGAAGGCCAAAAACCGGCGCCTTGAGGGCCAGGTTGTCCACCACTTGACGGCCTTTATTGGTCCTGTAAAATTTTCGAAAGGCGAACCCCAACAGGCCCAGTGAGATGATGATGTAGAGGATTTTACTCTTGACAAATTCGCTGGCGGCCACGACGAGTTGGGTGAAGATCGGCAGTTCGCTGCCAAAATCCGCAAACATCTGCTGAAACACGGGAATCACGAAAACCAGAATAACCGCCACCACGATCACCGCGATCAGCAGGGTGATGGCGGGGTAGGTCATGGCGCCCTTGACCTGTTTTTTCAGCTTGGAGGCCTTTTCCATGTATCCGGCAAGCCGTCTCAGGATGGTATCCAGGATGCCGCCGGCTTCACCCGCCGCGATCATGTTGACGAAAAGATCGTCAAACTCCTTGGGATACTTCTTGAGGGCTTCGGCCAGGGTCAACCCGCTTTCCACCGCTTCCTTGATTTCCTTTAAAATCCTCTTGAAGGATTTGTTGTCCTGCTGGGCGTGCAGGATTTCGAGACACTGTACGATGGGCAGACCGGCATCGATCATGGTGGAGAATTGCCGCGCAAAAAGGATCACATCCTTTTCCTTGACCGGCGGCTGAAGAAAAGAGAGGTTTTCAAACAGATCCTTGGGTTTCCGCTTGATTTTCGACGGCGTAATACGCAGGCGGCTGAGGTTGTTCCTGACGGCCTCGGGGTTGGGGGCCTCCATTTCCCCCTTTTGGAGTTCGTTTCTTCTGTTTTTTCCTTCCCAAATAAAAACCGACATGTTCAACCTCCCTGAAATTGGAGAAATTTCGCTGTGGCAGCGGCCGACGCGCTATTGCCCCCAAGAGCGGCCAGACCCTTGCAGCGCAGGTCTGCGGGTGCACCGGTCCCGAAGGGAAAATGGGGTAATAGGGTTATCGGAGCATGCCTCGGGCAGCTTTAACCTTGAAACCGGCGCTGCCCGCTGGAGCGCCGTTTAGCGGCAAACTTGATTAACCCGCTGAACTGTGTCTATGATTTCATCGGCCCGAGAAAGATTACCATTTAAACCCATGGTTTTTTTACCTCATCAGATGATCCCTCAAACCCCAGACCCGAGCGACAAGCCGACGGTCATCACCACCCACATCAACGCCGACTTCGACGCCTTGGCGTCCCTGCTGGCGGCCCAGAAACTCTATCCCCAAG
>JBAPYE010000497.1:0-6716 GCA_049284575.1 Desulfobacterales bacterium | reverse complement strand
GGTCTAACCTCGTTCGCGGCAGCCGGGCGGCGGCAGGCGATCAGCCCGCCGGCCGCTTCTCCTGCAGGAGTTGCCGCGAAAGCAGTGTGCAGGCACTTTCGGGGGGCTGTTTCCAGGGTGACGGTACGGTCGGCGGCGATCCGTTGGATCGCGGGACCGAGGTCGCAACCGGATGGGGTCGGAAAACCGATTTCCACTTCAATGGCCGCCGCACCCGCACCCGCAGTCACCGCCGCCGCAGGCGCTGCGCCGGGCCAGCTGCCGGATAACCTCGCGCTGATCGGCAGGGGCCGCGGCGGTGACCGTTACCCGCAGAAAAAGCTCGGCGCTTTGGCCGGGAAGCAGGATTCCCGGCACCGGAAGGTGCTCGAAGACCGTTTTCAGCCCAAGGGAATCCAGGCGGAGTCTGATCTGGTCGCCGACCCGGTGATCCATCAAGGCCTGTTCCAATGGCGCCAGGCCATCCGGGCCAAGCCCAAAGATAAAACCGTAGGCCATCGGCTGGGAGGTCAGGTCCATGGTATCGGAAGTTGTACCGGCCTCCAGGGACAGGTGAACCTGTTGAAGGGGGCCGACGGTCTGGGCGGGGGTCTGCATGCGTAAACTCCTTGGCGTAATCTAGGGTGAGGCTCCCGGGCTGCAGAGCGTGCAGCGCGGTGCGGGTTTCCGGTGGTTTGGGCGCCCATCCGCACGATGCGGCGGGGGCCGTGGGCAGCCCTTGCAGGGCAATTTAAAAATAGCACAATAGCGGCGGATTACAACCGCCATTCCCCAAAAACGGGCAGTCCGTCAGACCGCAAGCGTCTCATCTGTATTGGGTCAATTCTGTTTTAGCGGGATTATTGAAACACCCTTATTTTCCAGCAAACCCGCCCGCGGCCGCTTTTTACCCGCTGCGAGCGTTCGCTCGGGGCCACGGCCTGTCTCAACCCGGCCGCGGCGTCCGCTGCCGGCCCTTGCGCCATACAACCCCCTGAATTTGTATTTTTTTTTGAAAAATAAAAAGATGATTTTATCCTGGCATGGATCTTGTTAAAGCTTAAAGCACCATACCCTGAACGACCAACCGCGAGAAAGGAGTTTCCGATGAGCAAAACCGAACAGAACCTGATGGAGGCCTTTGCAGGTGAATCCCAGGCCAACCGCCGTTACCTTGCCTTCGCCAAGAAAGCCGACAAGGACGGCTTCTCCCAGGTCGCCAAGCTCTTCCGGGCAGCGGCCGAAGCTGAAACCGTGCACGCCCACACCCACTTAAAGACCCTGGGAGCCGTGAAGTCCACGGCTGAAAATTTGAAAGAGGCTATTGCCGGCGAAACCCACGAATTCAATAGCATGTATCCCGACATGATCGCCGAGGCCGAGGCCGAGGGCAACAAGGCTGCGGTGCGAACCTTCAAATACGCCAACGATGTCGAGAAGGTGCATGCAACGCTCTACCAGAAGGCCCTCGACACCCTGGAGAAGCCGGAACCGGTGGAATGCTATTATGTCTGTTCGGTGTGTGGGTTTACCTGTGAGAACGAACCCCCCGAGGTCTGCCCGGTGTGCAAGGCCGCCAAAAAGGCGTTTTTCCGGGTGGATTGACCGATCACCTGTCAACCAGCGGCCGGGGTCCAGAGATTCCGGGCGCGGGAGAATGCCTCATGACCGATGTCACGTGCCCCGTTTGCGGGTCCGTCAGGTTCTACCTCAAAGACCCTGACGATGAATTTGAATGCCACGAATTCGAATGCCGCGGGGGAAAAATCTGTTTTGACCCGGCCCTGACCACCGCCGTGGCCCCCGAAATCCAGGCCCAGACGGAAACCTTCTGCCACAAATGTGCGTGGCACGGTGCGTTTGAGCGCCTAATCCAAAAGGAGAACCCAAAATGAGTAAATGGGAATGCCCCTGTGGGTATGTTTATGACCCCGCCGAGGGGGACCATGAAAACAATATCCCCCCGGGAACCGCTTTCAAGGATCTCCCCGAGACTTGGGTCTGCCCCAAATGCGGGGCGGAAAAGGAGTTTTTCGAAAAGCTCGACTAACGCGCCTCTCCCCGCGGCTGGGGCCCGGCTGCCGCAGCCGGGCCCCAGCCGGCCGTGCTATTCCGGATTTACCGCCGGCGCCGCGGGGCTTCGACGGGCCCGCTTGCGCCACCACCCGCCCGCGTTCCAGCAGTCCCATCCCCACCGCAGCCACTTCAAAAGACTGAACGCCAGCCACAACGACCACGCCAGCATCAGCAGGCGGTAGCCCCATAGAGGCAGCGACAGGACCCAGGGCTCGGGTAGGTGGGCGCCGATGCGATCCTGATACCAGTTGAGTTCAAACAAACTCGAAAAATTGCCGGCGACCTGCATTTCCGGGATCCCCAGAAGCCCGTTTTGAACCGCCAGGTAAAGCCCGCCCAGCGCCAGCGCGGTCCATCCGGCAACCCCCAGCTGCAGGCCGTTGAAGACCACCCAGTTATCCGGCGGCGGGAATTTCCGGCGGATGCCGAGGGCCATCAACCAGCCGGCAACGAGAATCGCCACCGGCACGGGCACCTGGGTCAATCCAAGGACCAGCAGAACCCAGTCGCGGGTTTTCAGCGGTGTCAGCCGAAAACGCCCCAACCCGATGGCCAGCAGCACTACCACGACCAGGTAGCTCCAGAAGAGGACCGCCGGCCCCAGCCGCGGCCCACCGGCCCAGAGCAGCCAACGGTTCTGCGGCAGGTGGATCGTCACGGCGGCATTGACGGCCGCATCACCGATGGCGACCGCCGGGCTGCGCTGCAGCAGACGTGCGCCGCTATCCTGGTGCCAAACCGCCGTGACCGTCTGGGCGCCCGGCCGCAGGGGCACGAGAAGCTGACCGTCCGTTGCCGTTAGCGGCAGGCTTCGGCCGTCGATCATGACCTGCTGCAGCTCGGCCGCAGGCGGCAGCTGCAGGGCATGCTGCCCGCCCCGGCTGGACCGGATGTGCACCACCAGCTGGGATCGGTCCAGACGGTTGCCCGGGGTCCACTCCAGCCGGACGGCGTCGACGGTCACCTGCCGACCCGCCACCGGCTGCGGCCGGGACACCCTGATCAGCACCTCCTCGCCCGGCCACGGGCGCCAGGTGGGGCGCCACTGCCCGCCCGAATCCTGGTGGTGGACGACGGCGATTCCGGCAAGGCGACAGTCCCACATCGGCCCGGCGTCCAGGACCCAGGTTTCCGACCAGGGGACCTCGTCGGGGGCCTCGAGGCGAATTTCGTCGGTGACGGGCAGATCGGCTGAAAATATCACGCGTCGGCTGCCGGCGGGCAGAAGGATCTGGGCGGTTCCGTTTTCCACCGGAATTCCCGGGGTCACCACGGCTTCCCCCGCGATCAGGGGCAGGCTCAGGCTCACCGGAAAATCGGGCGCCGTCAGACGCTCGACCGTGGTGAGCACCTGCCAGCTCAGCCCCAGGCGCAGCTCCCGGGTGACCTGCAGGAACGGCGGCAGGAAACGCTCCGTTTCAGCCGCGGCGGTCGCCGTCGGTGGGCCTTCGCGCACCAGTTGAAGGCCGTTTTCGACCCGGCCGTCCTTGCCCACCCCACGCACCGACCAGCCTTCAAGGTCGAAGCTTACCGCCCGCGGCACCAGGGGCAGGGGCAGCTGAATCGAATCTCGGCTGCCGACGGGGCCGCTGAGCACGACCCGGTGCACCCCCTCATTGACCAGCGTCCAGAGGTTGCCCTGATCACCGCGGATGATGCCGCCGGCCGGTTTTTCATCGACCAGGACCGCCTGCGGCAACCAGGAGGTTGCGGTGGCCGGCAGGGGAACCGCGGCATCACAGCCGGCATGCAGCGAGAGCTCCAGCCGCAGGTGGCCGCCGCGAACCGTCAGCGCCAAGCGTTCCAGGGTGGCGCAGAGCGGCAGACAATCCGGTTTTTGCAGCAGGCGGGTCTTGAGTTCTTCCAGCAGGACCGCCGGCGGGAACCCCGCTGGTGGGGCCTCCGCCCGCACCCCAGCCGCGGGCAGCGCCACCCCCAAGAGCAGCCCCGCGGCCATGGACCGGGCCCATTTCTGAAAATTCAGCCGCTGCTGCCAGAAGCGCCGATCGATCAGGGCGATGCACAGCCCCGCAAGACAAAAGACGCGCAGGAATGCCAGCGCCAGGTTGGCGCCCGGCGGCACGAGCCACAGGCGGACTTCCTGGGAAGTTGTCACCGGGCCGGTCCACTGCAGCGCGAAGCTGCGCCACCTCCAGGTGGGAAGCCCCGGACCGGTCTGAATCAAGGCCTGGGGGTCATCGCCCGCGGTGCTTGGCTGCGGCACTTCCCGCAGGAATGTTTTTTCAGCCGTCGTCGCCAGCTGGCGGCCGGCCCGCGGGGATTCGGCGCTTTTCTCCACCCGGGGCGAAAAATCAGCCGCATCCATCATCCGGACGCGGTTGACGGCGGGCCCGTCATGAGGGGCCAACTGCGGATAAAGCCCGCCGCGAACCTGGCTCACCATGAAGGGCACCGCCAGCACCACCAGCACCAGGGCCGCCGCCAGCAGCCAGGCGCCCACCAGCCGCGCCCCCCAGCCCGTCGGCATCACCCGCAGCAGCGCAAGCGCCGCCAGCAGGTTCAGCCAAACCAATCGCGGGGCCCCGGGCTCGTGATAGATCAGGACCATGGTCGCCAGAGCGAGCCCCCCCCAGCCCCAGCCGCGCAGCTTCAGAAAGGAGAGCGCCACGATCAGCACCAGGAAAAAGTCCAGCAGCGTCCAGCGCTGGAGCCAGGTGCCGCTGATCTGATCGACGCCGCCCGCGCCCAGCAGCCGCCAGCCGGGCGGCAGGTTGAGGGTCGCGCGGACGCTCTGGAAACCGTGATCCCATCCCACGGCGGAGAGCCGGCCGCCGGGGGCCTCGAGGCGCGAAACCGCGGCCAGATCCAGTTGGCCGCGGCGCAGGCTGACGCCCGGCTTTTGGTCCGGCCCCTGGGCCGTGATCAGACGATCCTCGCCGTCCACCGTCACCCGCCCCAGAGCGGCGGGCGGGTTCATGGCCAGATACCACTGCCGGCGCATGCTGCCGGTGATCCGGTCCTCCACCGTCAGCCCCCCGCCGTCGAAATCCAGCCACCAGCTGCGCACCAGGTCGAGGCGGTCCGGGGCGGGGTCCGGATCCCCCCGCCGGGTTTCGATGATGGACAGCACGCTGCCCGGATCGATCACGAAGGCCGGCAGCCGCTGCCACTCGGCCGGCAGTTCGGTCTGCCCCGGATCGATCCCGTCGGCCCCCGAAAGGTCCACCAGGCGCAGATCCGGCTGGGCTTCAAACGCCCAGATCTCGCGTCCGTGGGTACCGGCCAGGGGGCCGACGGCCGAGACCGGTCCCTGGAAGCGGGCTTCCAGGCGCAGCTCCCATTTTCCCGGCCGCACCTGGACCATCAGCCGCCCGTCCTCCCGAAAACGCGCCGGCAGCGGGCTTGAAATCGCCATCGGGACCGTCCCGGGCGGGAGGAGATCGGCGAGTGCGACCTCCCGCGAACGACCGGAGACGTTCAATTTCAAGAGGGTCGTCAGGCGCATGGGAATATCGTCCTTCAAGCGGCGCAGCAGCGTCACCCCGAGCTGGTCCTCGCGGTCCGGTCGATCCGCCGCGCGCGCCAGCCACAGGCGCCCCTCGCCGTCCACCAGGGGAAAGGCCACCGGTTGCCCGGCGACCGCCAGCCGCACCAGCCCGGTGTTCGGCGGAATGCGAAGGGTCTCGGGATGTTCACGCCACTGGAAGCGGCCGGTTACGGTATGGGCTCCGGCCGCCACCAAAACCGCCGGTCCGCCGGCGCGGGCGATTACCGGCAGGGGTTTTCCGTCCACCGCCACCGCCTGCGGCCAGCGGGTGGCATCCCCGGGCAAGGGCAGCCAGTCCTCGGCAAACAGGACCCATTCCTGGCGAAACCGCCCCTCGGTTGCCAGCACCGCGATCTCCAGCGGGCCGGGCCAGGCGCAGTACCGCCGGCTGCCGTCAAATGCCGGCGGGCAGCCTTCAGCTTCCAGCCCGTGCAGCACCCACGGCACCCAGGGCGCCAGCGCGGGGGGAACCGCGAGCTGACCGGTTTTAGCCGCGGCCGGCAGCGAGACCGCGGCCAGCAGCCCGGCCGCTAAGGCGAGCATCCGCATCCAGGCAGTCAGGTTTTTAAACATCTCCCCTCCTTTTGACGATTTGGGTTTGCGATGGATTCGTTATCGGTCGCGGTGGTGCACCGGTAAAACACGGCGGCCGTTTCAACCCCCGTCACCTCGGTGGGGTGTGAAACCGATGGGGTTGGGCCTTTTTTGACCCCCCACCCTGCCCATTGGGGCTTACCAGGCGAAATTCGAAGACAGTGCCGCCCTGCTGGGGTTTGACAGCCGCGAACAAATGTGAAAAGAGCAATTCGATGAAACTTGAGCACCGCAAAACCAGTCACCGCGTCTTTTTCGAGAACGCCGCGCGCATGGACGCCATTCCCGCGCAAAGCGCTCACCTGGTGGTCACCTCGCCGCCCTACCCGATGATCGCCATGTGGGACGAGGTTTTTACCCGCCAGGCCCCGGGCGCCGGAAAGGCCCTGGCGGGCGCAGACGGCTGGAAGGCCTTTGAAGAAATGCACCGGGTGCTGGACCCCGTCTGGGACGAGGTCGTGCGCATCCTGGCACCCGGCGGCCTGGCCTGCATCAATATCGGGGACGCGACGCGCACCCTGGGCGGCATTTTCCGACTGTACCCCAACCACGTCCGGAT
>JBAPYE010000496.1:0-3638 GCA_049284575.1 Desulfobacterales bacterium | reverse complement strand
ACCGCCGCTGTTCGGCGCGCAGCGCCGGCGCTGGCGGCAGCCCAAAAACCGGCGGCGGCGCCGACGGAGGATAGCCCCTTTTACCAAAAGGCGATGGCCCTGCACCGGCAGCAGCGTTTCAGCGAGGCCATCGATTTCTACCGCCAGGTGCTGGCGCAAAACCCGGATCACCCGGCCTGCCGTTTCAATCTGGCCACCGCCTACATCGACAGCGGCGCTTTCAAGGATGCCTACCCGCTGCTGAAAGCCTTGGCGGCGAGCGCGCCGCAAAACCCCGACATCCAGTTGAACCTGGCCATCGCCGAAATCGGGACCGGACGCATGGAAGCCGCGGCCGCCAGCCTGGACATGGCCGAAGCGCTGCCGGAGGCCCCGGAATTTGAGATCCATTTTCACCGTGGCATCCTGCACGGCCGCTCCGACCAGCCCCAGGCCGCCATCGCCAGCTACCGGCAGGCCGTGGCCCTCAGGCCGCGCCACAGTGGCGTCCTTTTCAACCTGGCGGTTACATTTGATCGCCTGACCGAGTACCCCACGGCACTAGCCTATTACGTCCAATCACTTTCAGCCGGCGACGGGCTTTCCATGAACGAAAGCGACCAGATCCGCCGGCGGATTCAGCAGCTCCAGGCTTACCTGAACGCTTCCGCTGACGCCGCGCCGGATTTACGTTCATAGCTTTGCGGCAAGCGCCGGACGTCTGCAGACCGCAATTTAAAGGCAGTTTGCCCATGAAAAAACGAATTGGCGACATCCTGACCGAAATGGGGTTCATCGGCAGCGACCAGCTGGAAATGGCGCTCATGGAGACCCGTAAAACTGGCGCCATGCTGGGTGACATCCTCCTGCGCTTGGACTGGGTCACCGAAGAGCAGCTGCAGATGGCCATCGCCGTCCAGAGCGGCGCTCAAATTCTGAACACCAGCAGCGTCACGATCGATCCGGGCCTGCTGGCCGAAATCCCCCAGGAGTTTGTCACCGCCCACGGCATTTTCCCCTTCGAAAAAGACGGTCAAACCCTCAAGGCCGCCACCAGCAACCCTTTCGACGTCATCGCGCGCGACAAGCTGGCACGTCTGACCGGCTACCAGGTGGTCACCTATATCGCCCCCAAAACCTGGATTGCCAAGGCCATTGCGCTGTATTACCAGACCGCCCAGACGATCGACACCGAAATCGACGCCATCACCCGCGCCGGCCTCTCCGAACGCGCCGCGGAGGAAAACCAAATCGTCACCCTGGCCGACCTGCTGATCGACAAAGGCTACGTCATGGGCGCCAGCGACATCCACCTGGTGCCCGACACCAACTTGGTGCGGGTCTACTACCGCATCGACGGGGTCCTCCACCAGACCTACCTTTTCGCCAAAACATTCCAGCAGAGCCTGATCACGCGGTTCAAGATCATGGCCGACATGGACATCTCCAACCCCAACATCCCCCACGACGGCCGGATTCGATACCACGGCAAGGTCGGCGAGTTCGACATGCGGGTTTCCACCTTTCCCACCCAGCTGGGGGAAACCGTGGTGATGCGCCTGCTGGTGTATGACAAGGTCGTGGGCGAGCTGAGCAACCTCGGCTTCGAGGCCGAGGATCTGGCCCGTTTCCGGGAAGGCATCCGGAGACCCTACGGCCTGATTCTGACCACCGGCCCGACCGGATCGGGCAAGACCACCACCCTCTACACGGCCTTGATGGCCATCAACAGCCCCCATATCAACGTCATGACCGTCGAGGACCCCATCGAATTCGCAATCCCCACGATCCGCCAGACGGCCGTCAACCCGAAGGCCGGCCTGAGCTTCGGCAATGCGCTGCGCTCCGCCATGCGCCAGGACCCGGACGTCATCCTGGTGGGCGAGATCCGTGACCGCGAAACGGCGGACCTGGCGCTGCAGGCGGCCCTGACAGGCCACCTGGTGCTCTCCACGCTGCACACCAATGACGCCGCCTCGGCCATCAACCGCCTCCTGGACCTGGGGGTCAACACCAGCATCCTGACCGCCTCCCTCTCGCTGGTGGTCGCCCAGCGCCTGATGCGGCGGGTGTGCCCGCACTGCGCCCGACATGCGGCGCCAACCCCCGAGGAGGGTGCGGTTTTTTCACGCCAGGGCCTCACGCCACCACCGACGCTGGCCCGCGCGGTAGGCTGTGGGAGCTGCTACCAGTCGGGCTACCGGGGCCGAACGGGCATCTATGAAGTTCTGCGGGCAGACCGGACCATCGGTGAACTGATTTTTAGCGGTGCGCTTCACAGCACCATCGAAGACGCGGCCGTCAAGGCCGGCACGAGCCTGATGTATCGCCAGGCGCTGAAAAAGGCCGTCCAGGGGGTCACGACCCTCGAGGAGGTCTTTCGGGTGGTCGCCGATGCCTAGTTTCCGCTACCGGGCCATCGACGACAACGGCCGACTCTGCCGGGGAAACGCCACTGCGTTGAGCGAAGGGGAAATCGAGCAGCTCCTGCTGGAAAGGGGCCTGACGCTGGTCGACTGCCGACCGGGCCGCAAGACCGGGCTTGCCCTGGCCTTACCGGGGAAGGTCAAACCACGGTTAGTGATCGAATTCTACCACCGCCTTTCCCAGGCACTCAAGCTGGGACTGCCGATGCTGTCCGCCCTGGAGGAAAACGCCAACACGCTGCCCTCCCCGCAGCTGAAAAAAATCATCGGGGAAATGCGCCTCGCCATCGCGGGCGGTCAGAGCCTGCATGCCGCCGCAGCCCGCTTTGGCTGGATTTTCCCCAAGCTCGACCTGGCGATCATCGGGATGGGGGAAAAAACCGGGGAGCTGCCCAAATCACTGAAAAACCTTGCCGATTTCCGCGAATGGAAGGAGGATATCCGCGCGACCCTGCGACGGGCAACCGTTTATCCCGCCTTTGTGATGACTGCGATCGCAGCCGTTTTAGGGGTCTGGGTGGGCTACGTCCTGCCCCAGATGGCCACGGTGCTGGCCGAAATGGGGGTCGTTCTGCCCCGGGAAACCCGCTGGGTGCTAAGCCTCAGCGGGTTTTTGCGCCAGCACTGGCCGCTGCTGGCCGCCGGGCTGGCGCTGCTGGTCGTTGGCTTTATTGTCGTTCGTAAAACCGGTGGGGGCGCGATCTTCCTCGACCGCCTGCTGCTCAGGCTCCCGCTGGCGGGCCCGATCGCTGTCAACATCGTCATGGCGCGCCTCAGCCACAATTTTGCCACCATGTACCACGCCGGCATGAACATCCATCACATTTTCGAGATCCTCAGCCGCGACGTCCTGGGCAACCGGTTTGTGGAAATCCGCGTGGCCCAGGCCTACCGCGAAGTTCAGGGCGGCAAGCCCCTGGCGGCGGCCTTCGAGCGCGCGGGCGGTTTTCCGCCGCTGCTGCTGGGGGCCATTCGCAACGGGGAATCCACCGGCACCCTGGACGAGGCTTTCAACCGACTGGGGGATTACTACAACGGCGAGGTCAAACGAACCATGCAGCTGCTGGTCAACGCGCTGGAGCCGATATCGATCATGGCTTTGGGGGGGATTTTCGGGCTGATTCTGCTCTCGATCCTGCTGCCGCTCTACGATGTCATCGGTGAGTTCGGAAAAGCTTATTGAGGCAACGGGGCGCGTGGCTTCCGCCGCCGCCACCTTGAGAGCCTCTCCCA
>JBAPYE010000495.1:0-3331 GCA_049284575.1 Desulfobacterales bacterium | reverse complement strand
GTCACGATTTCAATGGCGGCATCCCCCGTGTTGGAAAGGGCAAACCGCACCTGGCCCGCCCCTCCCCGGGTGAGTGGATCGTTTAAGATCTGGAGGACCAGCGCGCCGTCGTCCACCGAAATTTCCGCTGTGCGCACGATCCGCACGCTTTCCCCTTTGTGGGGGGTGATCTCGAGCGTGGTCACCAGCGCTTCGCTGTCGCTCAAGTCCCCGTAGCCGCCCACCGTGACCGGTATGGCAACGGCCGCCCCGGCATCCACGGCAAATCTCTCCGAGAGATGCTCGCGGCCGCCCAGTGCCACTTTCAACCGAACCTGCGTTGCGGCCGCCGCCGACCGGTTTTCAACCCTATAGACCAGGCTGTTCATGACCCCGCACTTCAGGCGGACCTCCGCGCCCAGGCTGGCCCGCAGCAGCGGCAGGCTGAGGCTGCGACCCAGGCTTTGGGCGCCGTTGGCATCCACCGCCACCAGCGTGTAGACGCGTTCGTCGTCGTTAAAGCCCGTGTCAATATAGCTGGAGGCGGTCAGGAGCGCCGTGTTGAGTTTTAGGCCGTCACCCGGCCCTCCCATACTGATGTCGTATCCGGCAACGTCCCCGCCCGGATGGGTCCAGGAGACCACCGGCCATTCGCTGTCGGTCTGGACCACCGCCAGGGTCGCAACTGGCAACAGCCCCGCGTTCAGAAAGGCCGAGTCGGAAGGCTCCGATTCGTTTCCGGCCACATCCACGGCCGTGACCGCGTAGGTGTGTTCGGTCAGCGACGGCCTGGAATCCATGGTCGCCGGCTGGGTGATGCCGGTCATGACAGGACTCAGGTCCGCCACCGTGGTGATGGTGGCGGCATCGCTGCGGTAAAGGCGGTAAGTCAGCGGCTCGGTTCCGGCCGGCGCCTGCCAGGCCGCCCGCACGCCCTGGGCTGACAACTCGAGAACGAGATCGAAGGGGGCCTCGGGCCGGGTGGCGTCGGCCCATACCTCCACAGGCGGAGTGCTCGGAATGCTCTCGGTGGTTTCCCCGTTTTCCTCGCGGATGCTGGTGACGGCATAACGGAAAAGACCTTCGCCGCCGGGATCATCGATCCATTCGAGGACCCCGTCGCATCGCAGGTAAGCCGTCAGGACGTCCTCACCGGGCGCCTGGCGGTAAAGCTGGTAGCCGGCTGCGCCGTCAACGGCCTGCCACGCCAGCCGGATGCGGCCGCCCGCCAGCGCTGTGGCGGAAACCCCCTCCGGCGGGGACAGCGGCGGCAGCCCGCCCTGGTAGATCTGAAAGCGGTTTTGACAGGCAATGCGATCGCTGCGGTTTTCCAGTTGATCATAGCCCTCGTAGGTGAATGTGAGGGTTTCGGGTGCCCCGAGCCCGGCATCGGCGGGCAACGCGACGGCGGCCTGCCAGCTTTGGCTGTCACCGGGCTGAAGCGCGATCTCCCTCAGGGAAGCCACCGGCAGAAGCGGACGCCCCGCCCCTGAAAGCCGGCATTCGATCAGCGGCAAGGTGTCGACCTTGAGCGGCTCGTTCAGCCCGAGATCAAGGGTTACCGTAACCGGATCGTCAACGTCGTTTTTAATCGGCTCCGATGGCACCAGCGACAGCCGGATGACGGCCGGGCCTTCGGTATCGATGGCGATGCTGGCCCCGGCATCGATTTCGGTGCCGCGGTTGCCCGCCCGGTCGCGGGCCGAAAAGACCGCGTAGGCCGTTGCCGTCGGCGTGCTTTCAAAGATGGTAAAAGCACCCGTGTAGCGGGTTTCAGTCGCCTGGGTGAGATCCACCGCCAGGGGCAGCCCCCTCTCGGGGGTGATGCTCAAAAACGGTGCGGCCTGCAGCGCCTCGCTGACGGTCAGATCGACCAGGACCTTGCCGGGCGCCATGGCGCCGGTGTCCGGATCCACCTTGCCCTGGGGGGCGTAGTGGATGGCAAGCGCCCGGGGTGGGGTCCCGTCGGAGACTGCCGCGGCTTGATTGGAGGGCGGGCTTTGGTTTGCCGCCGCATCCACGGCGGCCACCCGGTAGTACCAGGTGCCGTCTTCCGGGGCGAGATCATCGAAAACCAGGGCCGTGATCGGTTGGGCATTGACCTTTTCGGCTGATGCAACCGCGGCAAAAGGCTGGGCACTGCGGTAAACGGTATAGCCGGCCGCCGTTTCCTGCGACGGCATCTGCCAGGCAAGGCGCACCACGCCGCCGGCCCTGGCCTGAGCGCTGAGACCCAGCGGGCTCCGGGGCAAGGCGGTGTCCAGGGTGACGCACACCTCAGGGCTGGTCGGACCGATACCGGCGCGGTTTTCGGCTGCTGCCCGAAGCCGGTTCTCGCCTTCGACCAGGGCCGCCCGGATGTTGAAATGGCCCTGGAGATCCACGGCTGCCGGAGACCCGTGCGGGGCGCCGTTGAGATAGAGGCGGACTGCGGTGTCCTTTTCGGCGCGGCCCGAAACCGTCACCGCCGGCTGGGAGGTGACCGCCCCACCGAGAGGGTGGGTGATGCGCGGGGCTTCCGGCGGCGCCATGACGATTTGGATCGGGAACTCCAGGGTTGTGGCGTTGCCCAGGGTGTCTTGAGTGGTGACGCTCACGATGTGGTTGCCGTCCTCGATGGAGGCGACGCTGATATGTCCGCTGTAGGGAGGGGTGTAGGCCACGGCAAACACAACACCGTCGAGAGAAAACGTTACCCGGCTGACGCCCGCCGGATCGGTGGCCGCCACGGTAATGGTGGCCGATCTTTCAAACCGGTGACCGGCTGCCAGCGGGGTTTCGCCCACCCGCACGCTGGTGATTTCCGGGCCTTGCGTGTCCTGCAGCGGGGTGGCGCTGACAGGCGCAACCGACAGGCGCTCTCCTCCGGCGAGATTCACCGTGGTGACGGCAAACCAGTACGGGGTGTGGTCGGTAAGGCCCGCCACCCGGGCCGATGTGGCGCCGGTGGCGAATACCGGGCTCATCCCGGCAACGGTGAAAAACGCGCTCTGACTGACGTAAACCCGGTAATGTTTGACGTACCCGGCCGGCTGCACCCCCTGCCAAACCAGATCGACAGCGCCGCTGTGGGCATCCGCCGAGAGGCCGAGCGGGTTTTCCAGCAGGGTGATGCCGGTGAGCGCGGCGCCGGCGCTTTGATTGCCGTCGTGGTCGAGGGCGCAGATCCTGAAAGGATAGGCCGTCGCCGGGCTGAGGCCGCTGACTTCAAAGGCGTTTTGTTCTGCAGAAAGTGCATCCCCTTCTGCCGCACTGTTAAAGAAAACGCGGTAGCCGGCCAGATCGCCGGCGCTGTCAGCCGACGGCTGCCAGGTGAAGTGCAAGCGGTCATCATGTGCGCTGACCGCAAGCC
>JBAPYE010000494.1:0-5351 GCA_049284575.1 Desulfobacterales bacterium | reverse complement strand
AAAAGGGAAATGAATTTTGTCCTCAAGGTAATAATACCAACCCATGGCCTGTCCTTCAGGACCGTTTGCATCAAAAATGATTTCCATCATGATGCGCTCCTCACGTTCTTCATTCTTTTTTGGCTTTTTCATGACTATGTTTCATCCTATGTAACTGGAATTAAGGGCTCACCCATTAATTATCAGGTATTTTCGCTTTGACACTGTGATATTGACGACTTTTTCAGGCGATTTCGCTTTAGGTTTACTATCAGCGCTTGCGAGTCTCAAACATGAAAAAAAAGCGTAACGAATGAAAGCGAAAAATGCATGAAACCCGTTGAATCCAGGTAATATTATGGTAATGATTTAGGATGATTAGACTATTTGTGACCATACTTGGGAAAATGGCGGCGTGTCAATGATAAAGACACGCTGTCGTCGCGGGACACTCCCATTTTGGGATCACGGTGGCGTTCATGCCGGTGATAGAATTACAGGAACGACCATGCATTCATGGGTTTTACATGATCTCCAGATAAAAGCCTGGGTAATTCAACAATGCCGCGCCCCCGCTGAATCGCTCTGCGGGCGGCAGAATCGGGGGAAGGCTCGCGCTGGTGTCAGAAACGAGCGGCCCGCGTTTTTAGCGTTGAAAGCGCCTCCCGGTTTGCGATAGAAGGATACCAGAGCATAGGATCGAGCGGCGCACTGCGCCGATCCCCCCGGCAGCACAGCGCCCCATGGCTGCAGGCAGGGGCAATCGGCCTTTGCGTTCGGCGCAGCGGAAGGTCGGCATGCAAACGACCGAAACCAACAGCATCCAGCGGCTCGAGCATGACGTCCGCCAGCTGGCCGGCGTGATCGGCGAACGCAACGTCTTTCACCCCGAGGCCCTGCACGCCGCCGCGGCCTATATCGATAACAGCTGGCAGTCCCAAGGCTACGCGGTCGAACGCCAGACATACACGGCGGCCGGGGTGCCTTCGGCCAACCTGGAAATTTCGATCCCCGGCAGCCACCGCCCAGGGGAGATCCTGTTGATAGGCGCCCACTACGATTCGGTCCGCGGCAGCCCCGGCGCCGACGACAATGCCTCGGCAGTGGCCGCACTGCTGGAAATCTCGCGTTTTTTCGCCGGCCGGAGGCCCGCTCGCACGGTCCGCCTGGTGGCCTTTGTAAACGAGGAGCCGCCGTTTTTCGCCACCCGCCGGCAGGGCAGCATGGTTTACGCCGCCGCCGCGCGCAAACGCGGGGACGACATTCGCCTGATGCTCTCGCTGGAAATGCTCGGCTACTTTTCCAGCCGGCCGGGCAGCCAGCGCTACCCGCCATTTTTCGGCCGCTTTTATCCGGACACGGCGGATTTCATCGCCTTGGTGGCCAACCTGGGCTCGCGCCGCAGCATGCACCGCCTGGCCCGGGCTTTTCGAGCCGCCAGCGACTTTCCGCTGGCGCATATCGCCACTCTCGCGCTGGTGCCCGGGGTCTCCTGGAGCGACCATCGCTCTTTCTGGCGCCGCGGCTATCGCGCCGTGATGGTGACCGACACCGCCTTTTACCGCAACCCCTTCTATCACACCGGTGGCGACACCTCCGAAACCCTGGACTACCCCAAACTGGCCGCAGTCACCGACGGCCTGGCGCAGGCGGCCGCCACCTTGGCGCAACAGCCGCTCTAACGGCCCGGGGCACACAGAAGGCCCGATCGATCGAAAGGAGACGACAGTCATGATGATTTGCGCCATCGCCGGCCCGCTGCCGCGCTTGATCCTGGGCGCGGTGGCGGCCGGGTTTCTGCTGCTGACACAGGCCGCAGCATCCCCGGCGGCGGACCGCCATGCCGCCGCGCGCCGCGCGCTGGTGGCAGCCATCGAAGAGAATGTGCGCGAAACCGGCCGCTATATCGGAAGGGACAGCATGGATCCGCGCGTAATGACCGTTATCGCCGAGGTGCCGCGCCATGAGTTCGTGCCGCAAGACCAGCGCCCCTTTGCCTACGAAAACCGGCCGCTGCCCATCGGCTACGGCCAGACCATCTCCCAGCCCTACATCGTGGCGCTGATGACCGACCTGCTCCAGCCGAAAGCGGAAGACCGGGTGCTGGAAATCGGCACCGGTTCGGGCTACCAGGCCGCGGTCCTGGCCAGGCTGGTCAAAACGGTCTACACCATCGAAATCATCGCGGAGCTGGGCCAACAGGCGGCCGAGCGGCTGCAGCGCCTGGGCTACGACAATGTCACGGCGCGCACCGGCGACGGGTACTACGGCTGGGAAGCGCAGGCGCCGTTTGACGGCATCGTCGTCACCGCCGCGGCCGACCACATACCGCCGCCGCTCATCCGGCAGCTCAAACCCGGCGGCCGCATGGTGATCCCGGTGGGCAGCCGCTTCATGGTGCAGCAGCTGGTGCTGGTGGAAAAAGACGCCGGGGGCGCCACCACCACCCGGCAGATCCTGCCCGTGCTTTTCGTGCCCCTGACCGGCGAGCGCTGACCTCGGGCAAACAGGGGGAAATCGCCATGCGGCCGTCAGTCGAAATAGCGCAGCCCATTCCGCGCTTCGCCATCGCGCTGGTCTCGGCCAGCGCGCTGGCGTACGAAATTCTGCTGATGCGCCTCTTCTCGATCACCCAGTGGCACCATTTTGCCTACATGATCATCAGCCTGGCTCTGCTAGGCTACGGCGCGAGCGGCACCTTCCTTGCCCTCGCCCGCGAACCTTTGTTGGCGCGCTTCCGCGGGGCATTCAGCGCCAGCCTGTTCCTGTTCGGGCTCTCGGCCCTGGTGTGCGCTCTGGCGGCCCAGCGGCTGGCCTTCAACCCCGAGGAGCTGCTCTGGAACCCGCGCCAGCTCACCAAACTGGTGGTGCTCTACCTGCTCCTGGCCCTGCCGTTTTTCTTTGCCGCCACCGGCATCGGGCTTGCCCTGAGCCGCTGCCGCAATCAAATCGCCCGCATTTACCGGGCTGACCTGTTGGGTGCGGGAGTCGGCAGCCTGGGGATCGTCCTGTTGCTGTTCATCCTTTTTCCGGGAAGGGCGCTGCAGGCGATCAGCGCCCTGGGCCTTGGTGCGGCGGCGCTGGGCTGGTGGGAACTGGCAAGTAGCGATGGCCCCCCCATGCGGCGGGGGCGACCCATTGGTCGCCTGTTGGCGCTGGCGCCGATCCTGCCGCTGCTGCTGCCCGGGGACTGGACCCGGCCGGTCCTCTCGCCCTACAAGGGCCTCAGTCAGACGCTGCAGATCAGCGGCGCGCGGGTCATCACCGAGCGATCCAGCCCGCTGGGGTTCTTGAGCGTCCTGGAAAGCCCGCAGGTGCCACTGCGCCACGCCCCCGGCCTAAGCATCATGGCCGCCACGACGCCCCCGGAACAAATCGGGGTCTTCACCGACGGCGACGCCATGACGGCCGTCACCCGCGACAGCGGCGAGGCCACCCGCCTGGCCCACCTGGACCAGTTGACCTCCGCCCTGCCCTATCATCTCAAAACCCCGCAGCGGGTCCTGATCCTTGGCGCCGGCGGCGGCAGCGACGTCCTCCAGGCGCGCCGCCACGCCGTGCGCCGGATCGACGCGGTGGAGCTCAACCCTCAGATCGCGACCCTGGTGCGCCGGGACTTCGCCGCCTTCTCCGGCTATTTGTACGACAGCCCCGAGGTGCGCCTGCATATCGCCGAGGCGCGGGGCTTCGTTGAAGGCGCCGCTGCGCGCTACGACCTGGTGCAGCTCTCGATGCTGGACGCCTTTTCCGCCTCCGCCGCCGGGCTTTACGCCTTAAGCGAGAGCTATCTCTACACGGTCGAAGCCCTCGAGGCCTACCTGGCGCGCCTGGCGCCGGGCGGCTACCTGGCGATGACCCGCTGGATCAAGCTGCCGCCGCGGGACACCCTCAAGCTCTTCGCCACCGCCGTTGCAGCCCTCGAACGCCGTGCGGTGGCGTCCCCGGAAAAGCGCCTGGCCCTGATCCGCGGCTGGCAGACCAGCACCCTGCTGGTCAAAAACGGGGACTTCAGCGCCGAGGAAATCGACGCCATACGGGCCTTCTGCAGTGCGCGCGCCTTTGACGTGGCCTGGTATCCGGGCATGCCGGCCGACGAGGCCAACCGCCGCAACATGCTGCAGGAGCCCATTTTTTACCGCGCCGCCGTGGCGCTGCTGGGGCCGGAACGCGCGGCGTTTCTGGCCGACTACAAGTTCAACCTGCGCCCGGCAACCGACGACCAGCCCTACTTCTTCCATTTTTTCAAGTGGCGGACGCTGCCCGAGATCTTGCGGCTGCGCGGCCAGGGGGGCATGCCGCTGCTGGAGGCGGGCTACCTGGTGCTGGCCGCCACCCTACTTCAAGCCCTGCTGGTCAGCGGGATCCTGATCCTGGCGCCCATCGGGCTTTGGCGCCGCCGCAAACCGGCTGGGCCGGCGGATTTCAGCCGCCCGCGAGTGCTGGTTTATTTCCTGGCCATCGGGCTGGCCTTTCTTTTCATGGAAATCGCCTTTATCCAGAAATTCATCCTCTTTCTGAGCCACCCGCTGTATGCCACAGCCGCGGTCCTGAGCGCCTTTCTGATCTTTGCCGGTCTGGGCAGCGGCTTTTCCGAGCGTCTGGGGAGGGGCAAGCGCGAGCGCACCGCCGTCGCCTGGGCCGTCGCCGCGATCGCCGTGTTGGGGGGTGTCTATCTGCTGGTCCTCGGTCCGATCTTTAAACCGCTGATGGGGCAGCCGGGGGCGGCCAGGGTCGCCATCGCCGTCGTGCTGATCGCCCCGCTGGCCTTTGCCATGGGCATGCCCTTTCCGCTGGCCCTCGGGCGTCTTGCCGAGAACGCGCCCGACCTGATTCCCTGGGCCTGGGCCGTGAACGGCTGCGCCTCGGTGCTGAGCGCCATATTGGCGACGCTTCTGGCCATTCATTTAGGATTCACCCTGGTGGTGATGCTGGCAATCGGCCTTTACGGGATCGCCTGGGCGTCGTTTCCACGGAGTTGACGGGTGGTGGCAACAAGGGGGGATGTCACGGCAAATCGGGGGGATTGCGGTGGGCCTATCTCCCTGGCCGTTCGAGATCGCGCCGCAAGACGATGTTGGCGGTCTCTGCAACCAGATCATAGACAATCACGGCATCGCCGCGCGCCAGTTGCCGCCGCAGCTGGTCGACTTTCTGGGCGAGGCTCTGCCGGGTGTCGCCTGAATCGGTGCCCTCGCGCGACACGGATTCCTCGAGCAGCGCCTGCAGGGCCTCCGCGCTGATCCGGTCATAGGGGACGATGACACCGTTTTCCTTGCGCATCTCATAGGCTCCGGTTGCCTGTGGTCAGCGGGGCATTCTGCCAGCCTTCAGTCGGGGTGGGGCCAGGGCCCGCCGGTTTCTTCTTCGGCGAA
>JBAPYE010000493.1:0-7755 GCA_049284575.1 Desulfobacterales bacterium | reverse complement strand
GGCTGCCCACCAGCCTGATCCTGATGGTGGTGGTCGGTTTTGCGGTCTTCATTCTCTGGCCGCTGATGGGGATGCCGACCACCCTGCCCTGAGCCGGCGGCTCCGAACCCGGTCTCCGGCAAGGCGCCCGGGCGGCTTTTCCCCAACAGGGGGAGCCGCCCCGCAACCCGGGTGCACGAGTCCCCAGTGGCCCTTGAAATCGGTCATCCCCAGCAATCTCACCTGACCCGCCGCGCGCAGGCGGCCAAGCCGCCGACAAACAGGCCGGAAAGGCCATAAGGAAGCTGATGAGCCTATTTTTCCTGTCACTTTTGATCATCGCTTCGGGTGGTCTGCTCCCGCTGCTGTTTTTCAGACAATTCACCCTGATGCGACTCCTGGGGGCAACCCTCATCGGCGCCGGCTGCTGTTTCGGCCTGCGCGTCGCCTTTTCCCGGCTTGCACGAGACGGGGCGACCAG
This sequence comes from Desulfobacterales bacterium, assembly GCA_049284575.1. Classification (GTDB taxonomy): domain Bacteria; phylum Desulfobacterota; class Desulfobacteria; order Desulfobacterales; family JAABRJ01; genus JAABRJ01. Next base: position 7,295 of record JBAPYE010000493.1, on the reverse strand, counting down.
CGCCTCCTTTGACTACCTCAGCACGCTCACCCTCGCCTTTAAAATCGACGGGTTGTCGGCCTTTTTTCTGCTGGCCATCTTTGCCGTCTGCCTCCTTTCCGCCGTATACAGCTTCAGCTACTTGAGCGACCCCCGCAAAGCCCTGGGCACCGCCGTCAGCTATTTCTTTTTCAGCCTGCTGACGGCTTCCATGGCCCTGGTGGTGGCCGCGGCCAACATGATCACCTTCCTGCTTGCCTGGGAAATCATGTCGCTGGCCTCCTTTTTTCTGGTCATCCACGATCATCAGAACCTGGAGACCAGAAAGGCCGGCTATCTCTACTTCGTCTTTTCGCATGTGGGCGCCATGTTCATCGTGGCCGCCTTCGGGGTCCTCTACGGCCACAGCGGCAGTTTCGGATTCGATGCGGCCGGCCTCTCCCAGACGGCCAAAATATGGGTGTTTGTGCTGGCCTTTATTGGCTTCGGCTCCAAGGCCGGCGTCTTCCCCTTTCATGTCTGGCTGCCGCACGCCCACCCGGCGGCGCCCTCGCATATATCCGCGGTCATGTCCGGGGTGATGATCAAAACCGGCATCTATGGCATCCTGCGCATGACCGGCATCCTGGAGCTTACCACCCCCGCCATGGGAACCATGGTGCTGGTTTTCGGGATGGTTTCCGGCGTCCTGGGGGTGGTCTACGCCCTGGGCCAGCACGACCTCAAGCGGCTGCTGGCCTATCACAGCGTTGAGAACATCGGCATCATCCTGATCGGCATCGGGATCGGCATGATCGGTGTCGCCACCGACACCCCGGTCATGGCCGTTCTGGGGTTTACGGGCGGGCTGCTGCATGTGCTGAACCACGCGATTTTCAAATCGCTGCTGTTCATGGGCGCCGGCGTGGTGCTCCACAAAACCGGCACCCGCGCCATCGACGCCCTGGGCGGCCTGCTGAAACACATGAAAGTCACCGGGATCACCTTTCTCGTGGGCGCCCTGGCCATCTGCGGCCTGCCGCCCTTTAACGGCTTCGTTGGGGAATTCCTCATTTTCGCGGGCACGTTCAAGGGCATCGCCGCTGAGACGCCGGTTTTTGTGGCCAGCCTGCTGGCCATTGTCAGCCTGGCCGTCATCGGCGGGCTGGCCCTGGCCTGCTTCACCAAGGTCGTGGGGGTCGTGTTCCAGGGCGAAGCGCGCGGCCCGGCGGCGCAGCATGCGAATGAAAGGGGGGTTCCGGCCATGCTGCTGCCCATGATCGTGCTGGCAGGCGCCTGCGCCGTGATCGGCTTTTATCCCGGCGCCTTCATGTACATGCCGCTCAAAGCGGCGGCGGCCCTGGGGCTGGACATCGGCCGGGTTCCCATGGAAGCCGTTGCCCGGCTGTCCACCAACATCACCCTGGGCGCAACCCTCTTTTTGGCGGCCCTCCTGATGGTCCTGGCCCTGCGCCGCCTGCTGTATGAGGGCAAAAAAATCGGGCGCAGCGGCACCTGGGGCTGCGGGTTTACCCAGCCCACCCGCCGGATGCAGTACACCGGATCTTCCTATGCCGCATCGATCCTGGATTTCTTCAAACCGGCGGCCCCCCTTCAGGAAGACCACCCGCCGGTGACCGGGCTGTTCCCCGGCAAGACCCATTATCACAGCCGCGTCGATGACATCATCGAACTGCACCTCAACCCTGCGGTGGTCACCCCGGTGATGTGGCTGTTCGACAAATTGCGCTGGATTCAACACGGCGACATTCACCTGTATATCGGCTATATCCTGCTGGCCATTGTGGTGTTGCTGTTCTTTGTATGAAACGGCAGCTTCCGGAAACGCGCGGGATTGCCCCAAGAATCGCATGCCGATCTTTCACCCCAACCATGACGGGACGCACCGATGATCGAACCCCTTTTGCTGTGGGCCTCTGCCCTGCTGACGGCTCCGCTTTTTGCGGGCGTGATATTAAAGGTGAAGGCCTTTTTCGGCGGCCGCAAAGGCTCCCCGCTGCTCATTCATTATTATACCCTGGTCAAACTCTGCAAAAAGGGGTCGGTCTACAGCGCCAGCACCACCTTCATTTTCAGGTTGGGTCCCATCGTTTCCCTGGCGGCTGCAGCAGCAGTATTGCTCTTCCTGCCTATGGGCGGCCGGGCGCCGGTGCTCTCCTTCGACGGCGATGTGATCTTTGTCCTCTATCTGCTGGGGCTGGCCCGTTTTTTCACTATCGCCGCCGCCATGGACACCGCCTCGCCCTTTGAGGGCATGGGGGCGGCGCGCGAGGCCTATTTTCCGATCATCTGCGAGGCCAGCATGTTCATGATCCTGATCCTGTTCTACCGCCTCAGCGGTGATCTGAATTTTGCGGCCTTCTTCTCCGGCGAACAGCCCCAAGGCTTCTGGCAGACGGCCGGATCGCCCCTGCTTTTCGTGGCCATCTCCCTTTTCATCATCCTGCTAACGGAAAATGCCCGGGTGCCGGTGGATGACCCGGCCACCCATTTGGAGTTGACCATGATCCACGAGGTCATGGTGCTGGATCACAGCGGCCCGGACTTCGCCCTGATCGAAATGGGGGCGTTTCTCAAACTGTTTTTCTACGCATCCATGGTCGCCCGGCTGATCCTGCCCTTCGAGCTGGGCCACCCGGTGTTGAATCTGGGGATGTTCTCCCTGGCCCTGCTGCTGGTCTATGCGGCCGTGGGGGTCACCGAATCGGTCACGGCGCGCTACCGCATGGACCGGGTGCCGAAATTCGTGCTCACCTCTTTTGCGCTGGCCTTTTTTGCAACCGTCATCACCCTGGAGTTTTTAAGATGATTCATACGGTCGATACCATTTTATCGCTGGCGCTGCTCTCCATCCTTTTTTCCTTCGGCTCCAGCCGCCTGCCGGGCCTGATCAAGGTGCTGGCCTTTCAGGGGATCGTGGTGAGCCTCGTACCGCTTTTCATCGTCCAGGACATGTCCACCGGCAGCATCGTCTTTACCCTGGTGACCCTGACCATCCGCGGCATCGTCATTCCCGGGTGCATCTACCTGGCCATCAAAAAAGTCGCCATCCAACGCGAAGTGGAACCCATTGTCGGCTACCATGCCTCCATCCTGGCCGGGCTGCTGCTGGTGGTCGGGGCCACCGTTGCCAGCCACCGCTTCGATGTCCCCTACAGCGGCGTCAGCGCCCTGCTGCTGCCCACGGCCATTTCCCTCCTGGGGGCCGGCATGTTCCTGCTCATGGCCCGGCGCAACGCCATCGCCATGGTCCTGGGCTACATCATGATGGAAAACGGCATCTACCTGGTGGGCACCACCTTCTCCATCCGCGCCCGCCACATCGTGGAATTCGGCATCCTGCTGGACGTGCTGGCCGGCGTGATGATCATGGCGGTCATCCTGCAGAACATCAAACAGACCTTCGATGACGTGGACACGGCTCGGTTGCGAACCCTAAAGGAATAGGTGGATATTTCATGCTTGAGATCGTTTTTCTGATCCCGCTTTTTACCGGTGCCGCCGCGTTCTTTATGCCCACCCGCATCGGGCGGCCCCTGCTGGTGCTCACCGGCGCCGGTCATCTGGCGCTGTCGGTGATGGTCTGGGCCGGCCGCCTGACCCCCCTGTTTCCCGAATATTTTGCGGTGACCCCGGAGGGGCTGCTCTCCCTGCTGGTGATTTCGCTGCTCTTTTTCCTGATTTCGATCTACACCATCGCCTATCTGAAGGCCTCCGAGATCCACTCGGAAAAGATCTTCAGCGGCGCCATGCTGCTCTTTCTGGCCACCATGACCATGGTCACCCTCTCGGATCACATCATGGTGATGTGGATCGCCATCGAGGCCACCACCCTGGCCAGCGCGCCGCTGATCTACACCCACCGGTCCGCAGCCTCTCTGGAGGCCACCTGGAAATATGTGCTCATCTGCTCGGTGGGCATCGCCATGGCGCTGTTGGGATCGGTGCTGGTCACCGTGGCCATGGACGTGGGCCGGGTGAATGCGCCGATCTCCTTTTCGGCCCTGACCGAGGTGGCCGAAAGACTTGACCCCCTCTGGCTGAAGGCTGGCTTCGTCTTCATACTGGTGGGCTACGGCACCAAAATGGGGTTGGCGCCGATGCACACCTGGCTGCCGGATGCCCACAGCGAGGCGCCCAGCCCGGCCTCGGCCCTGCTCTCGGGCGTACTGCTGAACTGCGCCTATCTGGGGATCTTCAAAACCAACAAAATCATGCACGCCGCTGGCCTGGCGAGCTTTTCCGGGCCGATCCTGATGGTCTTCGGCCTGATCTCGATCATGGCCGCCGCCACCTTCATTCTAAAGCAGACCGAGTACAAGCGCATGCTGGCCTATTCCAGCATCGAAAACATGGGCATTATCGCGTTTGGCACCGGCATCGGGGGCTTGGGCGCCTACGGCGCGATGATCTGTCTGATCCACCACAGCCTGATCAAATCGAGCCTTTTTCTCACCTCCGGCAATATCCTGCTGGGCTTCGGCAGCCGGCTGATCGACCAGACCGGCAACCTGGCAGGCCGCATGCCCAAGACCTTTGTGGCCTTTTTCGGCGGGTTCGCCGCCATTTCAGGGTTTCCGCCCTTCGGTATCTTCATCGGGGAACTGCTGATCATCATCGCCGCCTTCCGAGCGGGCCATCACGTGGGCGCCGTTTTCTTCCTCATCAGCCTGTGCGTGATCTTCGCCGGGTTGGCCCACAACGTCATGAAGATTTCCTTTGATCCCGGGGAGACACCCGTCCGGATCACAGAATCGGCCAGCCTGGTCTGGCCCCAATACGTGCTGCTGGCGACCTCCCTGGTGCTCTGCTGCTGGATGCCGGACACCTTGTATCAAACCATCATGCACGCGGTCAGCGCCATCGGTGGAGGCTTCTGATGACCATCAATTTCAAAACCATCGCCCATGGACAAGCCGTTTCCCTTCGGAGCATCCCCCATCTGCCCTTTGAGGACTTCGCAGCCCAGGCGACGGCCATCGTCGCAGGCGGCGGCAAGGTGGTTCAGTTTTTCGCTTTCCAAGCGGAAGACGCCGTCCGCCTGATGGCCGTTCTGCGCAACGACCTCCTGCTGGCCGCGGTCTGCGACGCGCCCGAGGCCTACCCCGCCTTGACCCCGCGCTGCCCGGCCTTTCACCTCTTCGAGCGCGAAATCGCCGAGCAATACGGAATTCGACCCGAAGGCCACCCGTGGCTCAAAATGGTCCGCTACCACCCCAACCGCCGCGGCGTGGCGGACGTTTTCGGCAACGATTACGACGCAGACATCCCCGGCCGATACCCATACTATGCGGTAGCCGGGGATGAGATCCACGAGGTGGCGGTGGGCCCGGTGCATGCCGGGGTGATCGAACCCGGCCATTTCCGGTTCAACTGCATCGGCGAACGGGTGCTCAACCTGGAGATCCAGCTGGGATACCAGCATCGGGGGGTGGAAGACCTGCTGCTTAAGGCCGCCGGCAAGCGGTTGCCCTTGATTGCCGAGAGCATTGCCGGGGACACCGCGGTGGGCCACGGCCTGTGTCATGCCCAGACCGTGGAAGCCCTCGCCGGGATTCAGGCCGATGCGGGGGCCCAAACCATCCGCACCATCGGCCTGGAACTGGAGCGCATCGCCAACCATGTGGGCGATCTGGGTGCCCTGAGCGGCGACGTGGCCTTTCTGCCGCCGGCCAACTACTGCGGCCGGATGCGCGGCGATTTCCTCAACCTGAGCCTGCTCGTCTGCGGCAACCGCTTCGGCAAGGGACTAGTGCGGCCCGGCGGGGTGCGTTTCGCGCTCACCGACGACAACCGCCGGGATCTGGGCGCCCGCATCGGTGAGCTCAAGCCCCAGGTGGAGCACGTTTGCACCCTGCTGTTCGGCACCCCGAGCGTCCGTGCCCGATTCGAGGGCTGCGGCGTGGTCAGCCGGGCGGATGCCCGCAACCTGGGGTTGGTGGGCCCGGCCGGACGCGCCTGCGGCATCCCCTACGATGTCCGGCGCTGCTTCCCCAGCGAGCGCTACGGCAGCTTGGATATCCCCGAGCGGGCCGAGACCACGGGCGACGTCTGGGCGCGCGCCAAAGTCAGGGCGGCCGAGGTGATGCAGTCGATCGCGATCATCGAGACGCTGCTGGCCGAGGCCGTCGAGACCCGGGTCATCGATGCGGCCGATCTGCCCCTGGCGCCCGACAGCGTTGTGGTCACCCTGGTCGAGGCGTGGCGCGGCGAAGTCTCCCACTGCATCCTGACGGATGCCGCCGGCGGCATCCGCCGCTACAAGGTCAAGGACCCCTCCTTCCACAACTGGAACGGGTTGTCCATGTCGCTCAGAAACACCGGCATTTCCGATTTCCCCTTGAACAACAAAAGCTTCAACCTGTCCTATTGCGGGTTTGATCTTTAAGCGAGAGCGGGGCGAGCATGTTGAATGTACTGCGCAACAGATTCGAGCAGGGCTGCAAGACCTCGAAGTACCCGAAGGAAACCGTCCAGCTGCTGCCACGCTACCGGTGCCGGCCGCAAATCAACCCCGAAGCGCCGTCAGATCTTGCCGCCGCATGCGCGGCAGCCTGCCCCCAGGAGGCCATCGATGCGGCCGCCGGAACCATCGACATGGGGCGCTGCGTCTTCTGCGGCACCTGTGAACGCATTTCCAAGGGCAGGTTTGTCACCTTCTCCCAGGATTTTGCCATCGCCGTTGCCGAGAAGGAACACCTGATTACCAAAGGCCATCTTCCAAACCTGGCCGAGCATTCCCGGCAGCACTTCAAAAAGCTCTTCGGCCGTTCGCTTCAACTGCGCCAGGTGTCGGCGGCCGGCTGCAACGCCTGCGAAGCGGACTTGAACGTCCTGGCCACCCCGTTTTTCGACCTGGCCCGCTTCGGCATCAACTTCGTGGCCTCCCCCCGCCACGCCGACGGCATCGTGGTCACCGGCCCCATTTCCCGCAACATGCAAACCGCGCTGCTGCAGACCCTGGAGGCCACACCAGAGCCGCGGGTGGTCATCGCCGTGGGCAGCTGCGCGCTTTCCGGCGGCCCCTTTCGGGGCAGCCCGGAGGTCAGCGACGGGCTGGATCGCCTGCTGCCGGTGGATCTGTTCATCCCCGGCTGCCCGCCGCATCCCATGACCAACCTGCATGCACTGTTGAATTTTTTCAAATAAGGGACCGTCGGCCCGGCGTCTGGATCGTGGCCGGGCCGACGGTTTTTTTCATGGCTGGATGATGATGGTGGGGTACAGCCCCGCCTTGTCCCCTTCCGGGTAGGGCTGGATCGTGTTGAAGGAAATGTTCTGGTTGCGCTGGGCGTGCCCCCGCTTGAGCTTGCCGT
>JBAPYE010000492.1:0-13021 GCA_049284575.1 Desulfobacterales bacterium | reverse complement strand
GAAAAAAATCAGCAGCAGTGCAGCGACCCCACCGATCCCGGCCCCGAAAGCCAGGCGCGAGACCACATGCCAGCCCCAGACCAGCGGGCTGCCGTGGGCGGGGCTGAGGGCGGCCTCCAACGCCACCGTCGCCACCACCGCGCCGAGGGCGTCGATCAGGACCCCCTCGGCCTCCAGCACGGTCGCCACCGTGCGTTTGACCTTCAGGCGTTTCAGCAGCGGGTTGATCACGGTGGGGCCGGTCACCATCACCAGGGTGCCGAACAGCAGGGCGCTTTGCCAGGGCCAGCGCATGATGTAATGCGCGGCGGCAGCACCGCCGGCGACCGTCACCAACCCGCCCACAAGGATCAACTGCCGGATGGAGTGCTGGGCGCGCTTCAGGCGCCTGAACTTCAGGTTCAGGCCGCCTTCGAAAAGAATCACCGCGACGGCGAATCCGGTCAGGATGTTGAGCGCCGGACCGAGAGCGGCCGGGTGGATGATGCCCACGCCGTCCGGCCCGCAGGCCACCCCGGCGGCCAGCAGCAAAACGATGCCCGGAACGCGCAGGTGGTGTGCCAGGGCTTGGGCGACCATGCCCATGGCCAGCGCCAGGGCGATGGTCAGACCGGGGTTGTAAAAAACCGAGGCGTTCATGGCTTTACTTCAACTCTTTTATTTTCTTTAAATCCGCTTCCTTGCCGATCATGATGAGAAGGTCGCTGTCCTTGACCACAAAATCGGCCGGGGGAACCATCACGAACCGCTCCGGGACCAGCTCCTTGATGGCGATGATGTTGACCCCGTAGCGCTGGCGCAGACCGAGATCCTGCAGCGACTGGCCGATAAAAGGTGCCGGAGGCGCCACCTGGGCGATGGTATACTCTTCCTCCAACGGCAGAAACTCCAGGATGTTGGGCGAAGTCAGCTGCACCGCGAGGCGCTTGGCCATGTCCATGCCCGGTCGGATGATCTCGGAAGCCCCCAGCAGTTTGAGGATCTCCCCGTGATCGTCGTCCTCGGCCTTGGCGATGATCCGTTTGACCCCCAACCGGCCGAGGTGATAGCAAATCAGAATGCTGGGTTTGATGTTGGCCCCGGTGCTGACGATCACCGCGTCCAGCTCGCTCAACCCCAACCCTTTGAGGGCCTCCATATCGGTCACATCCTGGACGATGGCGCTGGTGCAAAAGGGTTCGACGGCCTGGACCCGCTCCTTGCTGCGGTCGATGGCGATCACCTCGTTTTTGTTCTCGTATAGGGCCTTTGCGACATAAAAACCAAAATTTCCGACGCCGATCACGGCAAAGCGCTTCATGGTCCCCTCCCCCTTATCCGATCATCAGATTTTCCTCTGCGTATTGCACCCCTTTGGTGGACCCGCCGCCGGCGACGATGTAGGTGAAAGCCGGGACCCCCACCCGGCCGATGACCATCAGCACGATGATCACCAGCTTGCCGGACCAGGAGAGAGCGGGGGTCACGCCCATGGAAAGACCGACCGTGCCGAAGGCCGAGATGGTTTCGAAAAGAAAGCTCAAGAATTGACGGTTGCCCTGGACCCGCGCGCCGTGATCGGGGTCCATGAAAACGATCAGGAAAACGGCGATGCAGATCGCGGCCAGCGAAAACACCAAAACCGAGATGCTCTTACTGACGGTTTCCTGGGGAATCGTCTTTTGGAACAGGTTGACGCATTTGTGGCGCATCAAACGGCTCCAGGAAAAGGCCGCCAGGACGGCCAAGGTTGTCGTTTTGATGCCGCCCCCGCAGGACCCCGGCGAGGCCCCCACCAGCATCAGAAACATCATGAAGGCCAGAGTGGCCGTGTTGAGGGAGGCGATCTCGATAGTGTTGAAACCGGCCGTGCGACAGGTGACCGATTGGAAAAAGCCCGTCAACAACCCCTCTGGGTTTGAAGCGCTCAGGGGCTTTTCAGACATCAGGATCACCAGAGCACCGACGGCGATCAGGCCGGCGGTGGTCACCAGAACGCTTTTGGTCTGAAGCGACACCTTGCCACGCTCGCCGCGCAGGGTCCGGCGGTAAATTTCGTAGACCACCGGAAAACCGATCCCGCCCAGAATGATCAGCCCGCAGATCGTCAAATTCAGGTAAAGCGACGTCCGCCCGTCCATGAGGCTGTCGCTGAATTGGGAAAAGCCGGCGTTGCAGAAGGCGGAGACCGCGTGAAAAACGGCCCTGAAAAGCGACTCGGGAAAAGGGAACGCAGGCCGCCAGTAAAAGAACAGCAGAACCGCGCCGGCGGCCTCGACGGCAAAGGTGAAAAGAAGCACCGCGCGGATCAGATAATAGATGTCCTCCCGCGGCGTGTGCGAAAAAATTTCCTGCATGGCCATGCGCTGCTGAAAGACCACCTTTTTGCCGATGATCTGAAAAAGCGCCACGGAAAGCGTCATGATCCCCAAACCGCCGACCTGAATCAGCAAGAGGATCACGACCTGGCCGAAGCGGGTAAAGTAGGCCCCGGTGTCCACGACGATCAGACCCGTGACGCAGACCGCCGAGGTGGCCGTAAACAGCGCGTCAAGGGGATCGATGGCGCCGTCGACGGTGGCCGCCGGGAGCATCAGGGCCAGTGATCCGGCGGCGATGGTCACCAGGTAACTGAGCAGCAGCAAGTTGGTGGGGTGCGCCCGGCGCACTCGGTTTCGAAGCCACGAAATCATCTTTTCCCGCCACGCCCACCGCTTTCAGGTTTTCAGCTACCGACGAAGCAGCTGGCCGATTTTTTCCAGCAAGCCACCCACTGAAAACGGTTTCTGGATAAACGCGACATTATCCTGCAACACCCCGCGGTGGGCGATCACGTTTTCGGTGTAGCCGGACATGTAAAGCACCTTGGCCTCGGGGTGGTGCGCGCAGATCCGGGCGTACACCTCGGGCCCCTTCATTCCCGGCATGACGACGTCGGTGAGCACCAGGTGGAGGGGGCCGTCATGTCCTGCGGCGCGCCGGACGGCATCTTCGACCGAATCGGAATCGATCACCCGGTAACCGCCGCGTTTCAGAATGTCCACGGCCAACTGGCGCACGGCCGCATCGTCTTCCACCACCAGAACCGTCGCATCGCCGGCGGATTCATTCTCGTGCTGAACGGCCTGGGCCTCGACCACGGCGGCCGGCTCCGAACACAGCGGCAGGTAGACCTGGAAGGTGGTTCCGCAACCCGGTTGGCTCTGCGCCCAGATGCCGCCCTCGTGCTGCTTGACGATCCCGTAGGTGGTCGCCAGCCCCAGACCGGTGCCCTTTTCCTTGTCCTTGGTGGTGAAAAAGGGCTCGAAAATGCGGCTCAGGATGTCCTGGTGCATACCGCAGCCGGTGTCGCTGACCCCAATCATGGCATAATCGCCGGGGGTTAGACCCGGCTTGTTGGCGGTGTAGGCGGTGTCCAGCACCACCGCCGCGGTTTCGATGGTCAGGGTTCCGCCCCCGGCCATGGCATCGCGGGCGTTGACCGCCAGGTTCATCAGGACCTGCTCCAGTTGTGCGGCGTCAGCCTTGACCGCTATCGGCTGCGGGGCCAGGGCGAGCTTTAGAACGATGTCCTCCCCCAGCAGCCGCCCCAGCAGCCCTCCAAACCCCATCACCACGCGGTTGACATCCACGACCTTGATTTCAAGGAGTTGTTTGCGGCTGAAGGCCAGCAATTGCCGGGTCAGGTCCTTGGCCCGCAGGGCGGCGCCGTGTATCGCCTTCAGCGGTTCGTGGTGCGGATGATCGTGCCCCACGTCTTCCAGCGCTATTTCGCTGATGCCCAGAATGACCAACAGGATATTGTTGAAGTCGTGGGCCACGCCGCCCGCCAGGCGGCCAACGGATTCAAGCTTCTGAGCCTGGTGAAGCTGCTCTTCGAGGCGGCTTTGCTGGATTCGGGCTTGAATCACCGCGGTGATGTCGCGTGCGAAAACCAGGGCCCCATCGCTGCCCGCATAGTGAATGGGAACCGCTGACACCTCGACATGCACCGGGCTGCCGTCCACCCGCAGAAAGATCTCCTCAAGCCGCGGGGCCATCAGTTTTTTGTCTTTCACCTGCCGCATCCGGTCGCGCACCGCCTCGCGAAAATCCGGATGCAGACGCTCCAAGACGGGCCTGCCGGTCAGCTCCTCGGGCGCAGCGGCGCCGAAAAGCCGCAGCGCGGCGGGGTTCAGATAGTTGAAGTGCCCGTCGGTTTGAACAAAAACGGCGTCCGGAGCGCTTTCCACCAGCAGCCGAAACCGTTTCTCGCTCGCCCGCAGCGCCGCCTCCCCGCGCTTGCGTTCCGTGATATCCTCCACCGCGCCCATGATACCGATCATGGCACCCCCCTCATCCACAATGGGTGCGCAGGAAAGACTGCAGTTTACTAAGCTGCCGTCCTTTTTGCGCCGCACCACCTCGAGGTTGGCAAAGGCCTGGCCTGCTAACAAACTACTGCGAATTCGCTTGAATTCGGGCTGTTTGTCGTCGGGCACGATGGGCAGGGGCCGCCCCAGGACTTCATCGGCCTTCCAGCCAAAAATTCGCTCCGCTGAGGTGTTCCAGGTCAACACGTTTCCCTGGGCGTCAATGCTGTATAGCGCCACGGGCGAACAGGCGATCATGGCCCGCTGAAAGGCCTCGCTGCGTGCAAGGGCCTCTTCAACCCGTTTGCGCTCGGTGATGTCCGTGATGATGGAGTAGAGCAAGCTGCGGCCGCGCACCTGAATCGGGCCGCTGAGGACCTCGACATCCCGAACCGAACCGTCGGCCCGCCGGTGGCAAAAGAAAAAATGGTCGCGCTGCTCGCTCACGGCCGCCGCCATCTCGGCCCGGATCTGCTCCCCACTGAGGATGTTGATGTCGGAAATCGTCTTTTGGGTCAGCGCTTCGCGCGGCCAGCCGTAAAAGGCGCAGGCGGCCGGATTGGCATCCACGATGGCGCCCGCATCCGGGTCGATGATCAGCATTGCGGCATGATTGTTGGCAAACAGGCTGCGGTAGTGGGTCTCACTCTCCTTTAATTCCGACAGGTCGGTGATAAAGCCTTCCAGGGTGATGGACGCCTCGGCCTCATCGAAAATACCCCCTCCCTGCTCCCATACCCATCTCTGCCTTCCCGCAGCATCCCAGATCCGGTAGGTCAACTGATACCGCCGGCGGTCATTCAAGGCCGCTTGAACCTCATTCCACACCCGCTGGCGGTCATCGGGGTGAATGAGATCGCCAAAGGCGACGTCGCGGTTGGCGATCAGCTGCTCGGGCGCATAGCCCGTCAACGCCTCAGACCCCGTGCTGGCATACGCCATGGTCCATGCGGCGTCGTTGGCGCAGCGATAGACCATGCCGTTGAGGTTGCCTTCCAGCCGCTTTAAGCGCCGCTCGCATTCATGCAGCTGCCGCTCCTGGGTTTCCTTGTTGCGCAATTCGGCCCGGAGCCCGGCAACCCGCTCTTGCAGCTTATGGTTTTCCCGATGCAACTGACGGCTGTCGGGGTTCTTTTCGATCATCGCCCTTTCTCCTATCTGCCAGCTGAACGGCAAATATGATACGCCCATGCAGCGTTGTCCCCACAACTACAGCGAAGGAGTATCATATAAGCCGTTTCCGGAAGTTATCACACACGATCTGGCACTGCAAATACCCCATCATCTGGGTCCCAAAATGTCGATTTGGGATTCTCAAAGGCGAAGGGGCTGAAGATATCACAAATTGCACGCAAGCCTTTCTATAAATTCAACACATCGAATTTGTTGAAATAAATGGTGGTGTGGATTATGTTCATTTCATGGTGTCAATACCGCTTTGATTTGGGACATTACCGTATAAAACCTAAACCAAGGAGCAATGGCTTATGAAAACCTTCAGACACGCACACACCCGCAGCCGGCTCATCACAGCGCTTTTATCCGCGGCGCTGCTGAGCTGGGCCGGAATTTTAACCGCAGCGGAATTCGATCAGACCTATGCCGGCTACGATGCGCTTTTAAAGCGCTACGTCACCGACGGCCGGGTAGACTACACGGGCCTTAAAGCCGACCCTGTGGCCCTGGATCGATATCTGGACAGCGCCGCCGGGGTCACGGAAGCGCAATTCAACTCATGGACGCAATCCCAGCAGCTGGCCTTCTTGATCAATCTATACAATGCCGCCACGCTGAAGCTGATCGTGGACCACTATCCGGTCAAAAGCATCAAGGACATCGGCGGCTTCTTCAAAGGACCATGGGATCAGCCGGTGGTTCAGCTTTTCGGAAGCACCATCACCCTGGACAACCTGGAACATGACATCATCCGCAAGCGCTACAGCGAGCCGCGCATTCACATGGCGCTGGTCTGCGCCGCAAAGGGCTGCCCGACGCTGCGCCGTGAGGCCTATGTCGCCGACAAACTCGACCAACAGCTCGACGATCACACCCGGGAGTATCTGTCGAGCCCTGCGGGGCTGGGTATCGACCGCAGCAAGCAGGTGGTTTATTTTTCATCGATCTTCAAATGGTTCGGGGAAGACTTTGTCGCCGGGCATTTGCCGTCTTCGGGATTTTCCGGGCTCGATAAAACAGAGCGCGCCGTGGCGAATTTTAGCAGCCGGTACCTCTCCGCAGCGGACAGCGATTATTTGAAAACTGGTGGTTATTCGGTCAAATACCTGGACTACGACTGGACACTGAACCAGTGAGCGGCCCAGGCCACCGGCTGGCCCGCCGCCGATGGATACCAGGATGGGAGAAAGCAAATGCCAAATACAAAACATGATCAGCCGATCGTAAACCCACAACCAACTCCTGGTATCCCCCGTTCGGCCCTCGGATTGGGAAAACCCCCCGCGCGCCCCGCGCTACAACCTGGTGGTCATCGGCGCCAGAACGGCCGGTCTTTTTTCGCGCTTGATGGTGTGGCGCAGGTGATTTGCGCCTCTTGCGCGCTGCGGAGTGAACGGGTAGAATGATTTAGTAGGCCAAACCGATTCGACCACAAGTGGAGGCGTAGCATGCGAACCCTGCGAGATAAACTCTCCCATCTGTCCTTCTTGCAAGCCTGTAAACTGCTGGGGCCCCAGGGCCGGGAACTGATCATGGAGGGCGGCAAGTTCGAAATTGACCTTGATGAGCAGGTGACCCTGGATGATCATCACTTCCGTCTGGACCTGGAGGGGGCCGTCGTGGCGATCGGCCTGAGAGACGACAAGCGGCAGCGAATCGACCTGGGCTGCAGTCTCTGCGAAGGGGCCTGCGAGCATCAGGGAGCGGCCCTCTCCCTGATCCTGGAGGAAAAGCTGGCCCTGGGATTGTCGGCGCCACCGCCTGAGCGCGCGCCCATCGAAAGCCTGAGCGAAGCGGCCCTCATCGCCCAGGCCATAGCCGAGCGTCGGCAGCGGGCCAAAGAGGAGAAGCTGCGCCTCCAGTCGATGGATCCCACCCAGCTGTGGACCGACTACGTGGTCACCAACCCGCTTTCCGGCAAGAGCTACCGTTTAGCCCTGCGCGGCTGGCAACCGGGCGAATCTTATTGCTCCTGCCCCGATTTCCGCAAGAACACCCTGGGCACCTGCAAGCACATCCTCTGCGCCCTGGAGCGGGGGCGGGCCCGATTCCCCAAGGCCGTGCGCGATACCCCGGCAATCGTCGAAGACATCTGCGTCTACCTGCGCTACGGCAAGCGCCTGGAACTGCGCCTGCTGCTTCCCGATCAGCTGGAAAAGCCGATCCAAGCCGAACTGGCACCCCTCAAAGACAAAGCCATCGAAGACCCCATCGACCTGCTGCAGCGCATCGGTCGTGTGGAACGCCTGGGCGCACCGGTGGCAATCTACCCGGATGCCGAAACCTACATCCAGCAGCTGCTGTTTCAAAGACGCATGGCGGCCGTAACCGAGGAGATCCGCAGGGACCCCGCGGCGCATCCCCTGCGCACCTCCCTGCTCAAGACCGAACTGCGGCCCTACCAGCTGGACGGCATCGCCTTTGCGGCCGGGGCCGGCCGCGCCATACTGGCCGATGACATGGGGCTGGGCAAAACCATCCAGGGTATCGGCGTGGCCGAACTGCTTGCGCGCCACGCCGATGTCGCCAAGGTGCTGATTGTTTGTCCGACCTCCCTGAAATCCCAGTGGCGCAGCGAAATCAGACGATTCAGTGATCACAGCGTCCAACTGGTGCTGGGCAGCTATAAGGAACGGCCGGCCCAGTATGCGGGGGATCAATTTTTTACGGTCTGCAATTACGAACAGGTGCTGCGCGATATTCTGGCCATCGAGCGCGTCGGATGGGACCTGATCATTCTCGATGAAGGTCAGCGCATCAAGAACTGGGAAGCCAAAACCAGCCGGATCATCAAGGCCCTCAAATCCCCCTTTGCCCTGGTGCTGTCCGGCACGCCCCTGGAGAACCGCCTCGAAGAGCTATTCTCGGTGGTGGAGTTTATCGACGACCGGCGCCTGGGGCCGGCTTTTCGGTTTTTCAACCACCACCGGGTGGTGGATGAAAAGGGCAAACTGCTGGGATACAAGAACCTGGACCGGCTCCGGGAGGCATTGCGCCCGATTTTGCTGCGCCGCACCCGCCGGCAGGTGCTGGATGAATTGCCGCCGCGCACCACTGAGGTGATCCGGATCGCTCCCACCGACGAACAGCTCGACTTGCAAAAGGGTCACCGCAACGTCATTCAGACCATCATCAACAAGAAGTATCTGTCGGAAATGGACCTGCTGAGGCTGCAAAAGGCCCTGCTCATGTGCCGCATGTGCGCAAACAGCACCTTTCTGGTGGACAAACAGGCGCCCGGCTACTCCAGCAAGCTGGAGGAGCTGGGCCTGCTGCTGGATCAACTCAGGGACGAAGCCGATCGCAAGATCATCCTCTTTTCCGAGTGGACCACCATGCTCAATCTGATCGAACCCCTGCTGGCGGCGCGCCGGATGGAATTTGTGCGCCTGGACGGTTCCGTCCCCCAGAAGAAGCGCCGGGATCTGATCCACCGCTTCCAGAACGATCCGGCGTGCACCCTTTTCATCACCACAAATGCCGGCGCCACGGGCCTGAACCTGCAAGCCGCCAACACCGTGATCAATGTCGACCTGCCCTGGAATCCGGCCGTGCTGGAGCAGCGCATCGCCAGGGCCCACCGCATGGGTCAGAAACACCCGGTGCAGGTCTTCCTGCTGGTCACCACCGACACCCTGGAGGAGAACCTGCTGGCCACCCTGTCGGCCAAGCATGAGCTCGCGCTGGCGGTCCTGGACCCGGACACGGACACCAGCCAGGTGGACATGACCACGGGGATGGAAGAGCTCAAACGCCGCATGGAGGTGCTGTTGGGCGCCCGGCCCGAGGCGGCCGAGGATGAGAGCATGAAGGCCGAAGCCGAAAAATCGGCCGCCGCGCTGGCCAGAAGGGAGAAGGTGGCATCCGCCGGCGGTCAACTGGTGGGAGCCGCATTTGCCTTCATTGGCGAGATGTTCGCCGATCAGTCAAACGGCGACGATCTAGAACAACTGGCCGAGGCCTTCAAAGCCAGGTTAAGCGGTTGCATGCAACGGACGGACGACGGCCGCTTATCCATGACCATTACCCTGCCTGACGAAGCCTTCCTGGACACCATGGCCCGCTCGCTGGCGAGCATGGTGGGCGCGGGGGCCGGCCGGAGTTAAACAAAGGAGCGAAACATGACAAAATTCAAGGTGGCGACATGGAATCTGGAAAATCTTTACGCGCCGGGAAGCGCTTACGGCCCCGGCTCCGTCGCGGAGTACGAGGCCAAGCTGGACAGCCTGGCAGCGGCGATCCTGAAGCTGGATCCGGATGTCCTCGCCGTTCAGGAGGTCGGCGACAACGAGGCGTTGACCAATCTCGTGGCGAAGCTCCAGAACCGCTATCACCACACCCGCTTGTCCGCCCACCCTGATTCCCGGGGGATCCGGGTGGGGTTCGTCTCCAAACTCGAGTTGCACGACCCCGTCGATTTTGTTGCTTTCCCCGAGGAAGGGATCGGTTTTGTGCCGGGAATCGACAGCCGGGGAAAACCCATCGAGGTTTCCAGGATGGGGCGCGGCGCCCTTCTGGTGGCGGTCAAACCCGGGCCCGATTGCGTGGTTCACCTGATGACGGCGCACCTGAAGTCGAAGCTGCTGACCTTCCCCAGCCGCTCGGGCCGCGCACGCTTCTCACCCCAGGATGAGGATGAAAGGGCCTGGGTCGCGGGAATCGCCCTCATGAAGCGCACCGCCGAAGCCGTCACCCTGCGCGTCAAGGCCAACGCGCTGTTGGCCGAAAATGACCGCAATGCCCTGATTCTGCTGGGCGATCTGAATGACGTGGTGAATGCGGCGACCACCCAGATCCTGAAGGGGCCGGGTGGCAGCGAGATCAACAACAAGCGGGCCTTCAACCGCGCTGACCAGGGGGACGACACGCGCCTCTGGAACCTGGCCCACCTGATTCCCGCCAACAGGAGATACTCCAGAAAGTACAAGGGGACCGGGGAACTGATCGATCACATCTTCGTCAGCCAGGAGCTGCTCCCCGGCAAACCGCGCAGGCTCCCCGAAGTGGATTCCCACGTTGACGCCATCGGCGACGGGCTGCCCGTCGTGGACGACCACCCCGGCCTGCGCCTGGGTGAAGCCGGTTCGGATCACGCGCCGATAACCGCCAGTTTTGAGCTGTAGCGTAAAAACCCCCTATCCACCGATAACAGTTTGATAATCGCCGAGATCCACCTGAAGATGATAGGGCAGGTATCGTAGTAAACCTCCGGTGAGGGATAATACCGCTACGCGTGTTTGGCCCTGTAGTCGTGGGCGGGGGCATGGGGCAGCGACCCTGACCGCAGGGGTTCGGGGCGCTCACCCCTGGGCCGCGCTCGTAAGCTACTGCAGGCGGGTGTCCGCCACGACCGGAAAATGATCGGACGCGACGCGTGCCAGCGGGCTTTCGTGACGCCGGCAGCGGGCCAGGACGAGTGGCGCTCGCGCGAGGATGCGGTCCAACGCCGCGATCGGGCGCGGCCAGGTTGGAAAACTCCTGACCGGCCGATGACGCAACCCAATGCGAACCAGCGGTGCGAGTGCCGCCGACCCCGGCCAGACGTTGAGATCCCCCAGCACCAGCGCGGCCTGATCGGTCGCCGCGACCGCCGCGGCGAGCCGGTTGATCTGGGTCGTGCGCTCGCGCCGCTGCAGACCGAGGTGGGTGGCGAACACCCGGACCGCTTTACCATCCAACACTAAACGCGCCTCGATGCAGCCGCGCGGTTCGCGCCCGGTGTGCGACAGGTCGTGCAAGCGTGATTCCAACGCCGCCGCGCGGGTCAGCAGCAGGTTGCCGTAGCGCCCGACGCCGCGCTCAAACAGGCTGCCCTCGATGGCGTGCAGCGTCGTGGCCTTCTCGAGGCGCCCGATCAGGTCCCCTGCCCTGTCCAGGGTGATTTCCTGCAGCGCGATCACATCGGCCCCGATTTCGACCAGGACATCGGCGATGCGCCCGGGGTCGAAGCGGCCGTCCCGGCCGACACAGTCGTGCACATTGTAGGTCGCCACGCGCATCGTCGCATCCCGTCGGGTCAGCCGGAGCGCAGCCAGCGTTTGGCGAACAGCGCGAACCCGATCAGCCCGAGCCCGGCCGCCGCGGTGATTGCCACGTTTGCCCAGGTCGGCTGGGTGACCGCCGCCCACAGGGTGTCCGAGAAGAGCGTGATCGCGCCCAGGCCGGGGGTCAGGCCCAGCAGGCTGCCGACGATGAACTGCCGGAATCCCAGGTGGGAAGCGCCGGCCACCAGGTTGAACACTGCGAAGGGCGCAATCGGAACCAGCCGCAGAACTGCGACCGCAACCGTGCCGCGCTTTGCCAGCTGTTTGCTGAGCTGCCCCAGGCGCGAACCGCTGAGACGCTCGATGGCGTCGCGGCTCACCACCCGCCCGCCGATGAACCCCAGCGCCGAAGCCACCAAAGCGCCGCCCAGCACATAGGCAAAGGCCAGCCAGCCGGGGAAAATGATCCCGCCGACAACGGCCAGAAAAGTCAGCGGCACCATCAGCACGCTTGCCAGGGAAATCCCCGCGACCGCAGCCAATGCGCGCCCGCCCGGTGAGGAAAAGCGCGCGATGAATTCGGCGATCCTCTGCGGCGAGAGCCAGTCCTGCAGCGGTGTCCAGCGCCAGGCGGCCGCCAGGGCGAGCAGTACCACCAGAACCACCAGAAACACGATCAGGCGCTTGCGCCCCGCCGGGCGTTGGTCCTCCGGCACGTACCGCCCGACGAAATAGTCCGGGCTGAGCGGTTCGGGCGGATCCACCAGGCCGGCATCAGGCACCATCTCGTCCACCGCCGCGTCCACCCGGCAGTCCAGCGGCCGCAGGCTGCGCCCTTCAGCCATCAGGGCCGCGATGGCCGCAATCGGCCCCCCCTGACGGGTTTCGACCGCCGCGAAATCATCTGCGGAACAGTCCAGGTGCTCGGCCAGCAGCCGGTGGCGCAAGGTGCGGATAAAGTCCGCGACCTCGCCGTGCGATTGCCGGGCCTCGATCGCCAGGTCACATTCGGTGTCCATCCCCATTGAACGATTGCTGGTGTTGGAAGAGCCGACCCGCAGCAGCCGGTCGTCGCTGATCAGCAGCTTCGCGTGCACGCTGACGCACGCCTCTCCCAAGCCCGGCTGAAACGGGAAGTAGATGCGCAGACGATCATAGCGGTCGGCGGCGCGCATACGATCAACAACCCGCCCGCGCAGCACGTCCATGGTCATCTGTTCGAGCCAACCGCCGGTGTGTTGCGGCAGGACCAGGATCACCTCGGGCCCCTCGGCTTCCTGCAGGCGCTTGCTGAGCGCATCGGCCAGACGCTGCGCGGTGAAGTACTGGTTCTCGATGTAGATGAAGCGCCGCGCGCCGGCAATGGCATCCAGGTAGAGCTGCTGGACCTCCTTGACCGCCGATCGTCCGGCGTAGTCGGGCTCGGTGCGGGCAATGGCAACGGGCACCGCGCCCAGCCAACTCTCGACCGACGCCGGCCAGGGCGACGAATCGACCGCGCCGGGCGGCTTGAGCTTCCAGCCGTGCGCA
>JBAPYE010000491.1:0-1840 GCA_049284575.1 Desulfobacterales bacterium | reverse complement strand
CGGCTGGACGGTTGGGAGTTCAGCCGCCGGCCCGGGGATTGGCAGCGTCGGCGTTGAAACCGAAGGGGCGGTGCTGGTGGCTGGCGGCGTGGTGGGAGGCCGGGCCGCGAGCTCGGGCGGCGGCGTCACGGCTGGGGGTGTTATAGCCGGCTCGGGAGGTCGCGGTGCCGGCGGTGAAACCTTGGGCGCGGCACTGACGGGTGGCGGCGCGGATGGAGGTTGGGCCGCAAGCTCCGGCGGCGGTTTGACGGTGAGGGTCAGAACGGCCGGAGACGAGGCAATCTCGTTGCGCCGGTTATAGGCGACGAGTTCGACGGTGTTGTCTCCCGGCAGGAGCGTGAGCGCCTGTTTAAGGGTCATCACCGCCGCTGTCGAGGGTTTTTGACCCGCACCGGCCAGGCGCGACACGGCGCTGTCGGCATATGAATCGGTGGCCACGGTGGTGTCATTGATCCTCCAGACGACTTTTCCGATGCCGCCGCCCTGATCCATGACATTCGCCTGCACGTCGACGACCTCCCGGTCGACAGCGACATCAGTCGTCGGCTTAACGAAGGCCACTCGCGGCGCAAGACCTCCGGCGAGGACGGCATTGACGTCGACCGAGGCTTCTTTTTGCTGCCAGATCTTTTTGGGATCGCCATGCAGCCTGGTATAGACGAGATCCGGGCGATAAAAGCGATCGTACAACTGGTCGACCGACACATACTCGGCGGTGTTCGCAAGCCCCTGGTTCACGCTGTAGCCAATTTGCTGCGCCCCCCGGGTCGATGCCGCGAAATAGCCTTCCGGCGTCCAGGTGATCCATTCGCCGTCGGCGGTGGGGAAGAGCGTGAGGGTCGGCGCGATCTCCGCGCTGCCTGAAGGGCCGATCTCTGCCAGATTCCACAGTTTGACGGTTTGATCATTCGCGCCGGACAGCGCCCAGCGGCCGTTGGCCGATACGGCCACGGCCTTGATCTCACCGGTGTGGCCGACGAGCCTGGCACGGGGATTGCCATTGAGGCCATAAAGCCGCAGTTCGCCGTTTTGTCCGCCCGACAGCACGCTTTGACCGTCAGGCGTGAAGGTGTAAGCACTGTGCCAGTAGCCATCTGCCTCGCCCCGCTCGATCGTGCCGACTCGTTTCCATCCCTTCTTGATCTGCAACCGGTAGTCGTATTTGTGCGGCCCGCCGCTCTCAACTTTCAGAGAGAGATCACCAACGCTATCCTGCGCCCGCACGGCATCGGAATCTGAGAGCCCTCCGGCCAGGCGCTCCAGTTCCTCGAGATCGAAACGGTGTTCGAGGGGCCCCCTGTCGTTGATGGAGGAGAAGTCGGAGGTCTGGCCCCAGCTGATATACCGTCCGTCCTTCGAAAAGGCGACGGCGCTAATCGTTTGCCCCCGGCCTTCGAGCCGCGACAGGATGTCACCGCTCGCGGCGCTCCACAGCAGGATTTCCTTGTGATCGCCCCCTCCGCTGGCCAAATAGCGTCCGCTGGGGTGAAAGGCGGTGGCCATGACCAGGTTGTCATGACCTTTAAAGAGGACGTGCGTTTTTCCTTCGGGGTAGGTAAAGAGAGCCAGGTGTTTGGGCCTCGGAGGCGTGAAGTTACCGGCGACAAGCAGCCGCCCGTCGGGAGAAAACGCGAGGGCGGAGAGCTGCTGCCCGGCGTCGGCCAACACGCCGCGGGACTTGCCGTCAGCGGCCTGCCACAGGCGGATCTTGCCGTCCTGGCCCCCCGAGGCCAACACGGTCCCGTCCGGATGAAAGGCGACGGAGCGCACCTTGCCGGCATGCCCCTTGAGGCGTTCCACGAGCTGGACCTTTTCCTTTTCGAGCTGCGCGGTGTTCCAC
>JBAPYE010000490.1:0-4887 GCA_049284575.1 Desulfobacterales bacterium | reverse complement strand
CATGAAGGCCGGGGCCAGCCCACTGACCGCGCCCGCCGCTATGCCCGGCGGGCGTCCAGGAGCCGGTCGTAAACCGCCGCCACCGAGCGGTGGACCCCTTCCCAGGTGAAGCGCTCCAGAAGCGGCCTGAAAGGTGTCAGATCAGGATCGGGGGCTCGGAGGGCGGCAGTCATCTGCTCGCGCAGGGCTTCGGCCATGCGAACTTCAAAATCGCCTTTACCCGTTTCGGTCGGCCTGTCGATGCCGGCCATCGCGGGCAAGGCCACCTGGCGCACGGCCGGGTCCTGGATGCCGGCAAACAGTTCCTGCACCCCGGGCAGGGCCGTCGCCACCAGGCGACATCCGCTGGCCAACGCTTCCAGCAGCACCAGGGGCAGACCCTCGAAAAAGGACGACAGCACGAAAATGTGGGCGCGGCGCATGCGCTCGGCCAGGGCCGCCTGGTCGATCAGCCCGGTGACGATGACCCGCCGGCCCAGACTCCGGGCCTGGGCCAGGGCTTCCTCTTTTTCGGGGCCGCTGCCGCCGCCCACCAACTCCAGGCACCAGTCCGGCGCCGGGATCCGCTCCAGGGCCCGCAGCAGCTGCATGACCCCCTTGGCCCGGCACAGTTTGCCGGCGTAGAGTACCCGCACCGGTTTGGGCGGCGGCTTGGGCGCCGGGTGGAAGCGCCCGGCGTCATAGCCACCGCCCACGACGTGGATGCGCCCGGGTGCAATGCCGTATAGCTGGGTGATCTCACTTTTCTGAATCTCGCTCAAGGCCAGGACCGCATCGATTCCGCGGCAGGCATCGACCAGAAGCGGTCGCAGGTGGGCGCAGTTTTGAAACTGCCGCAGGTCGGTACCGTGGCAGCTGGTCACCAGCGGAAGGTCCGGGCAGAGTCGGCGCACCAGGGCGCTGAGCAGCCACAGATGGTGGCTGTGGATCAGGTCGGGCCTGAAGGCGGTCACGGCCTCCTGCAGGCGCTGGTCAAAGGCCGCGTGGTAGGCGTCGATCTCAGCCGGCGCCAAGTCGCGGAAGCGGCAGCTGTCGTAGGGCATCACGTCGCTCATGCCGACGACATCAAAGGGCAGGTCCGGCCCGCCGAAGTGAACGAACCGGCAATGCGCCGGCGGCAGCTCGGGAATTGCCGGCGGCATCGGTCCCGGCACCCCGGCCAACAGGAAACTCTCGTGCCCGCTGCGGATGGCGGCGGCGATCATCGCCCGGATGTAGATCCCGCTGCCGGTGGCTTCGGGGCGCTGGCTCAGCACATGAAGGATTCGCATGAAAGACCGTTGGAAACATCAAAATCAACCCGAATGAGTGCGGCAGTGGACACCGGTAAGCCCTCCGCCCGAGGGTGGATTAACTGTTTTTATTGTCAAAAATCAAGGTTTGATTCAAAATAGATACTGGCCAGAGGGGCCCAAAGACCCGCCGGCTGGAGAAGCCGGAGAAAACTTTTTTGCCGCGGCCCACGACCACCCAGGCCGCAGATGACCTCGAAGACGTCAAAATTCGACCATCGGGCTGCCCATCGGCGCCGAGACCCCCGCGGAGATCACCGTCAGCATCGTCGGCGAGCTGATCCGCGTGCGGGCCGGTCGCCCCTGAACCTTTGGGCCGCGCCGGCCGCTACTCCCGTCGATAGTCCTTGAACCCCACCCGAAAGAGCAGCGCATACAAAACGGGCACCACCACCAGGCTCAGAGCGGTGGCGAAGATCAGCCCGCTCATGATGGCGACGGTCAGCGGCGCCCACATCTCCCCGCCCCAGAGATAAAGGGGCAGCAGGCCGAAAACCGTGGTGGCGGTAGTCAGCAGGATGGGCCGCAAGCGCCGCTGGCCGGCCTCCAGGATGGCCTGCTGCGGCGCCAGCCCGTTGACCTCGTGCTCCAGCCGGATGCGCTCCAACATCACGATGGCATTGTTGACCACGATGCCGGCCAGGGAAATGATCCCCAGCAGGGTCATGAAACCGAAATAGAGCCGGGCGGCGAATAAGCCGATGATCACACCGATGAACCCCAGCGGGATGGTCACCATGATGATCAGGGTGCGGCGCAGGGAATTGAACTGGGTCACCAGCAGCAGCAGGATGATGAAGGCCGCCACCGGCACCTGGTCCCGGATGGAGGCGTTGGCCTTCTCGGAGGTTTCCGCCTCGCCGCCCAGCTCGTAGCGGTAGCCGACGGGCCAGGCGGGTGCCTGGGCATCCAGCCAGGGCACGATTTGGCGGGTGATGGCGCTGGCTGTCACCCCCGGGGTGAGGTCTGCACTGACGGTCACGGTTTTCAGCCGGTTGCGGCGCACGATCTCGCCGTACTGCCAGACGAGGGTGATGTCGGCCACCTGCTTGAGGGGCACCGACCGACCGGTCGTCTGGGCGTAAACGTTGAGGCTCTCCAGCCTGCCGATGTCCTGGCGGTCGGCCGCCACCGACCGCAGGACGATGGGGATCACCTTGTCGTCCTCACGGTAGGCGCTCAATTCGAAACCGCTCAAATCGGTCTGAAGCGACAGCGCGATGTCCCGGCTGGTCACCCCGGCCCGCCGGGCGCGCGGCTGGTTGATGTCCACCACGATTTTCTTGATGCGCTGCCCCCAGTCGTCCTTGATGTTGCGGGTGCCGCCCAGGCCGCGCAGGCGCTGCTTGATCTCTTCGGCGATTTCAAAGAGCACCAGCGGGTCTTTGCCGGAGAGCCGGAATTCCACCGGGTGCCGGATGGGGGGCCCGTTTTCGATGCGGTCCATTTTCAGCTCGGCATCGGGGAAATTCCGCGAAATATAATCGTCCAGCGCATCCATCACCGGGCCGATGGCGGCGGGGGTGGGGGTGGTGATCACCATCAGGGCGGATTCGGGGGTGCCGGGATCGGGTTGGTGCTGGAGCACGAAACGCGGCCCGCCGCTGGCGATGTGGGTCGCCCAGCTGACGACCCCCTTGGCGTCCCCGGAAGCGGCCATAAGCCGGCTGCGGATGAAGGCCTCGAGCTCGCCCACCACGCTTTCGGTGGTGGCGATGGCGGTGCCCGCCGGCAGGGTCAGTTCCGCTTTGAAATAAACCCGGTCGGAGGGGGGAAAAAAGATCACCGGCAGGAACCGGGCGCCGGTGATGGCGGCGGCAAAGATCAGCGCCACAAAGGCTATGACCAGGCCGCGGTGCTTGAGGCTGGTGATCAGAAAGAAGCGGTAAAGCCGGTAGATCCGGGAGTCGAAACGCGTCGTGAGGGGTTTGACCTGCAGGAACTCAACGCACAGCATGGGGGTCATGGTCAGCGCGAGCACCCATGAGGAGAGCAGGGTCAGGGTCACCACCTTGAACAGCGGGGCGGTGTATTCGCCGGTGCTGGATTTTGCCAGGAAAATCGGCAGAAAGGCGGCGGCCGTGGTCAGCGAGGAGGTCAGGAGGGGTACGATCAGCTCGCGCGCCGAATCAACCGCGGCGGCCACGCGCGGCTTGCCCTCGGCCATTTGGACCATGATCGATTCGGTCATGACGATGGCGTTGTCGACCAGCATGCCGAGAGAGATGATCAGGGCTGCCAGCGACACCTGGTCCAGCCCGATCCTCAGCAGGTACATGAGCCCCACGGCCATCAGGATCGTCATGGGAATCAGGGAGGCCACCAGCAGCCCCGTGCGCAGTCCGAGGGTGACCACCATCACCGCGATCACCACCCCCATAGACTGCAGCAGGTTGTCGCGAAAGTTGAGGATCTTGTGGTCGACCTCCTCGGGCTGAAAGCTGAGGGTTTCGATTTCGATGCCGTGCGGGTAGCGGCCCTGCAGGCGCTCGAGGGTGGCCCTGACGGCCCTGCCCAATTCGATCAGGTTGCCGCCGGCGCGCATGGAGACCGCCAGCCCCAGGGAGGGCGCGCCGCTGCTGTGCATCAGGGTTCGGGGCGGGTCGACGGTGCCGCGCCGGATGTCGACGATGTCCTCCAGAAACAGCAGTTCCCGCCGGCCGGGAATGCTGATGACCGTCTGGCGCAGGTCGTCCACCGAGTCGAAATTGCCGGAGGGCTCCAGCACGATCCGCTCGGGGCCGACCACCAGGTCGCCGCCGGGGATGATGATGTTGCGGCTTTCCAGGATGCGCATCAGCTGATAGGGCGAGAGCCCCAGCTGGGCCAGGCGGGCGTTGTTGAATTCCACGAAAATGCGCTCTTCCTGGACGCCGTATAGTTCCACCTTGGCGACATCCGCGATGCGCAGCAGTTCGTCCCGGATCTGGTCGGCGACCGCCTTGAGCTCGGGGTAGGAAAAACCCTCGCCGGTCAGACCGAGGACGATGCCGAAGACATCCCCGAATTCATCGTTGACAAACGGGCCGACGACGCCTTCGGGTAGCTGCACGGCGGCCGCGGCGACCTTGCGCCTTAGGTTGTCCCAGATGGGGCGCATGGCTGCGTAGCGCTCCTGGATCTCGACGCGGATGATCGAAAGGCCGGTCTTGGACTGGCTTTTGATGAAGTCCAGTTCCGGAATTTCCTGAATCGCCTTTTCCAGCTTGTCGGTGACCAGCAGCTCGACCCGCTCGGGGCTGGCGCCGGGGAAATAGGTGACGACCTGGGCCGCGCGGATGATGAAGCCCGGATCGTAATCCCGGGGCGAGCGCTGGTAGGCCGCGATCCCGCCGAACAGGACGATCAGCAGAAAAACGGTGGTGACCCGGTTTTTTTCGATCGCAAAAAGGGTGATGTTCACGGCAGGCAGTCCTCTGGGGGCGCGCTGGCGGCGGCGTCCCGGGAAAAACCAGTCCTACGGCAATTTGACCTTGAGCCCATCCTGGATCCGGCTGACCCCCGCGGTCACCACCAGCTCCTCGGGGGTCAGGCCGGCGACGATCTCCAGGCCCGCAGACCCGATCACGCCCACCTGGACCTCCCGGCGATGGAC
>JBAPYE010000489.1:0-1863 GCA_049284575.1 Desulfobacterales bacterium | reverse complement strand
GCCCTGCAGAGCGCCTTCGACACCGCCGCCGCCCCCCTGGAGTCCATCCTGGCGACCTTGGCCCCCGAAACCCGCCACGCCGCGCTGGTCCAGGCCTACAGCCGCTTTCCGCGAAGCGCCCTCGGAGCCCTGCCCGATTCCCCGGCCAAAACCGCCCTGCTGGCAGCCCTGGATCGCTTCGATCCCCTGGATCCGGCTTTCGGCGCCCCCTATCAGACCCTGCGGCGCTGCGCGCGCGCCCTGGCCACAGCCAGAAGCGACCTGTTGGCGGCCTTTGCGGAATGGGACGCACGCTACCATGCCGCAGACGGCACCCTGGCCCAGTTCCGGGTACCCGCAGCCACCCCCAGCCAGATACGGGGTTGGCTGCAAACCGAGATCGACCGCTCCTTTATAGCCCCCCTGCGGGTGCTGCTGGGGCGGGTGGACGACCTGGCCGCGCCGCTGGCCGCCGTTTTTGACCGGATCACGGCCCTGGTGGCAGCCCTCCAGGCCAAGATCGACGAGCTTCTGCTGGGGCCCAACGCCCTCGGCGCCATCCGTGACTCCCTGAACACGGTGGTGCAGCGCCTGCGGGACTTCAAGCTCGACTTTCTGACCGAAAGCCTCGAGGACCTTTTCGCCGATCTACGCGGGCGGATCGACGCGCTGCACCCCCGCCATCTGAAAGACGATCTGGACGGCGCCTTCGACGCCATGCTGGCGCACATCGATCTCGACCTGGTGCTGCCGGCCGGCGGGCTGCAGGATCTCGACGACACCTATGCCGGCGTCCTTGACCAGCTCAAGGCCCTCGACCCCAAGGCCCTGCTGACCGCAACGGTGCAGCCGCTCTACGAGGACACCATCCTGCCGCTGATCGCGACCTTCGACATCACCCCGCTGCTGACGGCCATCATCGAGCGCCTGCAGACCCTCGACGAGGAGCTCAAGAGCGAGATGGCGCGTGTCAACGAGGCCTTCCGGGCCCTGAAGCGGGCGGTACCCGGCGGCAGCGGGGGCGCCGCCGCCAGCATTGCGGCATAGACCGCAGGGGACCGAGGGATTTGGCCCCAATGGCGCAATGAAAATGCGCCGGGCAGAAGCCGGTCTTTGGAAAAACCCGGCCCAAGTGGGAGTTCAACGATGAGCATTGGCTCTGTTCTACTGCAGCCCCAGCGCATCCGCCGGGCCGCTCCGGCCACCGGCGACGCGGCCCTGATCGAGGACGTGCTGCGCACGGCCACGCGCCTGTTGCTGGATCCCGAGGAGGCCGGGCACATCTTCACCCTGATGGGAGAGGCCGTCCAGACCACCGCCCAAGGTTTCCAGAACCGCGTCGCGGGCCGCCTGACGGGCGCCCACACGCGTCTGCAAGTGCTGCTGAAGCCGGTGTTGGACTTTTTTCAGGGTTTTGACGCCGACGCCGCAGGCGGCGGGCCGGAGGAGGGCATGCAGCTCGCCGAGCAGATGCTGGCAGCCCTGAGCGATGCCCTGAGGGGCCTCGGTTTGGACGACATCCGGGGGTACCTGGCGGAGCTCTTCGACATCCTGGAAAACCAGCTGGGGGTGGACGGCAGTTTCATCGAAGCCGAAACCTGGGGATTCGTCGACGCCGTTATCGCCGGCTTGGAAGGCGGCACCGTCGGCACAACTCCCGAGGCGCGCGAAAACCGGCTGGAAACGGCCGCGGTGCTGCGGCGGGCCAAAAGACGCCTGCAGCAGCAGTTCCAGTTTCCACAATTCGATGTCGAGAAGCTTTCCCGTCTATTGCTGGACCGCATGCGCCGCAGCGGGCTTGCCGCAGTGGCGGAAAAGGCCGCCTGCGCGGCCGACGCCCTGGACGCGGTCACCGAGGCCACTGCCCGGGTCAACACCCTGGTG
>JBAPYE010000488.1:0-1996 GCA_049284575.1 Desulfobacterales bacterium | reverse complement strand
TGGCGGACATTATCCGACAGGCGATCGAACACAAGGGCTTTTCGGTGGTCGAGGCGCTGACCCAGTGCCCGACCTACTTCGGCCGCAAGAACCGCCTGGGCAGCGCGGCCGACATGATGCGCCAGTTCAAGGACAATACGACCCCCATCGGCTCCAAGGCCAAGCAGGAAAACCCGGAGTTGATCGAGCGCGGTGTTTTCGTCCAGAAGGATACGCCGGAATACTGCCGGGAATACGACAAAATCATCGAAAGAGCGATGAAAGGGTAACCCAAGATGGAACGATGCAGAATGGTGTTTTCGGGGTCCGGCGGGCAGGGGGTGATCACGGCGGCGATTATCCTCGCCGAGGCGGCGGTGCTGCATGAAAACCTGGTGGCGGTGCAGGCCCAGTCCTACGGGCCGGAAGCCCGCGGCGGGGCCACGCGCAGCGACGTGATCATTTCCGACTCGCGGATCTACTACCCCAAGGTGACCCAGCCCAACGTGCTGGTGTGCCTGACCCAGGAGGCCTACAACAAGTTCTACCCGATCATCCGCCCGGGCGGCACGCTCCTGACCGACGCCCGCTTTGTCACGCCCGAGAGCAAGGTCGACGCCCGCCAGGTGCAGCTGCCGATGTACCAGCAGGTGATGGAAAAAATCGGCAAACCGATCGTCTTCAACATCTGCATGCTGGGGGCGGTGGTCGGCCTGACCCACGTGGTGAAGCCCGAGTCCCTGATGAAATCCCTTGAAACCCGCATCCCCGCAGGTTTCCTCGACCTCAACCGCAGGGCCCTGGACCTGGGGCTGGAGTTGTCCCAGGGCTTGAGGTAAAGGGGTCAAACCTTCACTATTCACTATGCCCTAATGCTTCGACCGCCAGTTGGAACCGCAGTCGAAGGGCAGGGTCCTTCTCGATCCGTTCCTGAAGTCGCCTGCGATTTTGTGACAATGCGGACACTCCGACGCCCAGAGCTGCCGACACGGCGGACATGGGTAAACGCTGAGCAAGATGCTGCCGACAAAGCTCCAACAGGATCGACCGTTCATCCCGATGCGGGGATCGCGGCCGCAGTAGGCTTTGGGGGTCCACATTCAGCACAGCCGCCAGTTGGGCCGCAACGTCCTCTATCGATTTTGGCCGGATCGATAACGATCTGGCCGCCGGCAGTTCTGCAACCTTGCCTTTTTTGCCTGCCAGGAAACGATCGCGCAGCCACTCCAGGAAATCGTCGGTACACAGAACGGTCTGCGCCCTCACCTTTTCCTTGAGATTGAATTCAGGAGCCGCATCGAGCCCTTTCTGGACGAAATGCCGGTAAGCCCTTCGGCTGTGGGGATCGTCACCGGTGCCGATCATTGTCAATATTTTCCCGCAATGAAGGAACTCAGGGCGTTTACCCAACTGGATGTAGCCGCTGAAGCTGCTCCAGCGGTAACTTCGGAGGGCTTCGCACTTTTCGGTCGGGCTGAGCGCGGCATTTCCTTTCACCCTGACAGGGTTGAGGTGCACATAGCGGCTCAGTTCCAGAAGGTAGCTGTCCGCGTCCACCAGCAAGGCTTTGTAACGCCCCTGAAAAAGATGGCCGCTGCGGTGGTGGCGGCGGTTGAAATAAACGGTATAGGTTGTGTTGAATCGCTGCATGAAGCGGTTCAGATTGGCCTGCGGCGTGTGAACCACGAAATGGAAGTGGTTGGTCATCAGAACGTAGCCGTGGATCTCGACCCCATAAATCGCGCAACTTTCCGTCAGAATGTCCAGGAATTGGCACCGGTCGGAATCATCCGCAAAGATGTCCCGGCGTTCGTTGCCCCGGCAAGTGACGTGGTACCAGGCGCCGGGGTATTGAATCCTCAAAGGGCGGGTCATTTATTTCTGTCCAGAAATATGAAAGTCGATACGGTCGGAAAGACCGATTAATATCTGTTTATAGCATCCACTGCTTGTCAGTCAATAGTGAAGGTTTGACCCCAAATATAGTGAAGGTTTGACCCCAAATATACCCCAAATA
>JBAPYE010000487.1:0-3767 GCA_049284575.1 Desulfobacterales bacterium | reverse complement strand
CCACCATCAGGACCAAGCCGGAGAATAGAAATACACGCTGCTGCATCCGCCGGATGTGTCCGGTGAAATCGGCGACCGGGGCGGTGGAGGCTAAAATCTGGTCGAATTTCAACCCCGCGTTGAGGGGTGTGCAGCGTACCAGATAATCTGCGCCGTCGATCTTCATTTCCCGGGTGCGCTCGAGGCTATCGTGCGTGCGCGTACGGTATTCGCCCACCACGGCGCGGACGCGGGGATCCTCCGACGCCTCTCCGGTGAGAAAACGCAATTCTTGGCCGGGTCCGGCGATGACCGGATTTTCCTTTGGGTGCGCAATGATGCGGCCGGCGCGGTCAAAGAGAAAGAGCGTTCCGTGATCGGAGATTTTCTGCCGCTCCAGGGAGGTGGCGAAACGCTCCAGGGTGATGTCGGCGCCCATCACCCCGCCGCCGTAGAAAAGCTTTTCGGCGCAGGTGATGCCGGGAAGCTTCGATGAGCTGAAAATGTAGGGGGCGGTAAAGAAGGCCGTTTGCCCTTCCTGAGCACTGATGAACCACGGCCTTACCCGGGGATCGTAATCCGGGTCCAGGTCGTTTCTTTCCCCGACGACCTGACGGTTTTGATCGAGAAAGTGCCAGCGCTGTTTCAACGCGCCTGTTGAATCTGCCGAGATGGTTCGCAGGACACAGACCGTCCCCGCAGGCGCCCCGAACAAGTGGCGTAATTCCGGTTTGTCCCTTACGGCCACGATCTGGATAAAACTGCCATCATCATATCCGCAATAGGTGGAAAAAAGAAAATCATAAGATTCTAGGGCTTTGAGCATGACCTCGATGCCCGGATGGCCCATCCCGTCTTCCGCCGGCGTGCTGGCCATGCCCGGCATGCGCGCGGCCGCCCCGACGATCAGCGCTACCGATTCAAGCGCGTTTCGGTAGCGCTGCAGGGTTTTGGTGTTGATTTCCGAAAAAAGGCGGTCGGCCATCTGGACCGCCGCCGCCTTGCTTTCCCGGTGGCTGATCCACAAAAAGAGGCCGCTCAAGGTTGCCACAATGACCACCACCAGGGTGGTGATGCCGATATAGAAAGGGAAACGTTTTGTCTTGAAATCCATGTGGGCTCCTTGCATCGGTCTCAGGCGGGGTGAGGGGGAGTGCCCCGCACATTAACCTCGATACTGACCAACGCCGTTTTTGCCGCCTTGCTTGACGGTAAACAGGGCGTGGTCGGCTGCGGCAATCAAGCCGTTTAAGTCCGCGGCATGCTGCGGAAAGGTCGCCACCCCGTAGCTGGCCAGCAGTCGGACCTCGATGCCGCGGTCCAGAACATAGACGGTCTCCTTGACCCGCGATCGGATTTCGTAAGCCTTTTGCAGCGCCTGGGGCTGGTCCAGCCCTGGCAGGACCACTACAAACTCGTCCCCCGCGTAGGCCACCGCGTAGGCCGGTTTTTCCAGGCAGGCTTGGATGGTGCCGCCCACTTTCTGAATGGCGCGACTGCCATTGAGGTGGCCATGGGCGTCCACCACCCGCTTGAAATGGTCGAGGTCCATAAATATCAGCGAGATCGGGCTGCCGGTGGTTTTAGCGCTTTCAATTTCTTCGGCGAGTGCCTGGTACAGATAGCGTTGGTTGTAAAGACCG
The DNA here is from genome assembly GCA_049284575.1 of Desulfobacterales bacterium. Lineage (GTDB taxonomy): Bacteria > Desulfobacterota > Desulfobacteria > Desulfobacterales > JAABRJ01 > JAABRJ01. The sequence goes on along the minus strand of JBAPYE010000487.1, from coordinate 2,145 downwards.
GTCAAACCATCCCGCAAGGCCTGCTCGCGAAATCTTCGCTCGCTCTCCCGCAAAGCCTCCTCCGCTTTTTTGCGTTGGGAGATATCCACCAGGGCAATTGCCACCCGTGCCAGGGTATCCTCGTGGCCGGAGACAACCAGGGATTTTCCCAGAACGATCTTGGGTTCCCCTGTGGCCGTCACCAGGGCCTCTTCCCGTTCGTCGGCGGTATTCCCCGCGGCCGCCACCAGGATGATCTCGCGGGCCATGCGCAAAAAACCCTTCGAGTCAGTTGGAATAAAAGCGCCGCGGGGCCCGGTACTCTCGGCAACGCCCATCAGTTCCAAAAAAGCCTGATTATAATCAACGGTCTTGATCAACGACCAGCAATGGTGGACCTGCTGGGGATTGCGCTCCAGGTATTCTCTAAAATCGGAAACCCCGGATGCGCGCAGTTTTTCGATGCGGGCCTTGAGATGGGAGACATCCCATTCGATCAGCGCGATGGGTGCGGATTGAAACAACTGGCGATAGCGTTTCTCGCTTTCCCTGAGCGCTTCTTCGGTCTTTCTCAGATCGGAGTAGTCTTCAACAATGGCCATTACACCGCTGACGGCGCCATCGCTTTCAAGAATGGGGCTGAGATAGTAGCGCAAATGGGTGCAGCCACTCTGGGGATTGCTGTGCGGGTGCTCGGCGATGACCGGTTTTTTTTGAAGGATGCAGCGCTGAATATCGTCGAAAATCCCTGATGCAACCAGGGTCGGACAATCCTCCAGGCGCATCGATTTTGGGTCTTCGACCGTATGCCAGGAAAACATTTCCAGCATTCTGCGGTTGATTCCGGTGATCCCGCCCTGGATGTCAATGGTGAAGATTCCGAGCGGGGCGCTGTCGCCCAGAAGCCGGTTGCGCTCTTCAAGGGCCCTGAGAGCCGCCTCGGCCTGCCGGCAGCGCTTTTCAATGTCCTTCAGATGAGCCACCTGTCGGCGCAAGGTTTCGATCTCAGGCATGCTCTGCTCGGTGCCGGCAGATTCCATGGGCATAAGTCAATCCTTCGAATCGGTGGGTGTAGGGCATCAATTTGTATGTCCGGGCGATTGCCGATCCGCGGTGCGCACCCCGTGGGCTTGTTCCCGCAAAATTTGGCTGGATTTTATCCCAGCGGGATTGGATTGGCAATCCCGGCGATGCGATCCGGCAGGCCTGGACTTGGGGCAGTGCAAAAATAAATCCCCCGCTGGCTTGTCTTTTTCCCACTATCTGTATGTTGATGGCGCCCAAAAATGAAAACGAAATCGAGCGGATCACCGACGTCAATCCCGACCTTGTGAAAAAGGAAGAGATCAAGGTTATGCCAAGGGAGCAAATGGTCATTGCCGACAAGCTTGAAAACAGCCGGGTGATCTCCGGTCTATGCCGGGATCATGGGCATGATGAAGTACTCCGGGCTCGTGGCCATCATCGCCGGGTGGTTTGTGGCCATCTCCAGTGAAGCCACCTACCCGATCTTTACCTTCCTCAGTGCCGGCCTGGTCAACCTTTTCGTGCCCTCCGGCGGCGGGCAGTGGGCGGTCCAGGGACCCATCATGGTGGCGGCCGCCAAGACGATGGACTTCAACATGAACAAAACCATCATGGCCGTGGCTTACGGGGACCAATGGACCAACATGCTGCAACCCTTCTGGGCCCTGGCCCTTTTGGGCATCACCAAGTTGAAGGCCAGGGAGATCGTTGGATACACCATGGTGGTCATGGTAATCAGCGCATTTGTTTTCATTCTTGGGCTTTGGTTTTTGCCTGTTTAGCAAATCCGTCGCGGAGAAAGATCGATGACAAAGGGTCTCCGTGTAAAAGGCACCCGGCTTTTTCACGGAGACCCCCTGTGCCGAGCGCCCCGGGAGCGTTGCGTCGCCCGGCCCGTTTGAAAGCGCCTCTGCCGTTTCTCGCGCGCTGCCCGGTGGACGCGGTAATCGTGCAGGCACCCATCTCCCCCGGAAAACAAATCCACATCCAGCTTGTCTTTTGGCCCGTCACCGGCGCTACATCCGCCGACGGATGTGTTTTGGTGACGAAATAGAATCCGGCATTATCCTGTGGAATTTTTTATTGCCGCGACCCTTATAATGGTTGACAAATCGCTTCGGAATATTTCTACTGTTGCCC
>JBAPYE010000486.1:0-4921 GCA_049284575.1 Desulfobacterales bacterium | reverse complement strand
CCCCGTAGCAGACCCTATCGGGTCTGCTTCAGGGGTTCCTCTTCCACAATTTCTATATCTGCTACGGGGGTTCCCTTTCACGCTGCCTTGATCTGCTAAGGGGGTTCCCCTTTCATGCTGCCTTGATCAAATCCGGCGAATTGTTTTTGACCGAGTTGACCGCCATGGATACACGGCGAAATCGGAGCTCTTTGTGCGTTCTCTCGGCCAGAATTCCCTTGAGATAGATGTTGCCCTTCCCGGGATCAAGTCAATCCTGATATGCCCCGATTGTTCGGCAATCATCAAAACTCACACCCGAACCTTTCGTTGAACCGGTCCACCACATCCCTCAGATCTGGCGTCAGCCGCTCGCGTGCCCTTGTTGCTATGCTTTCGGGGATCTTCTTGTAATACGCCTGGGCGATTCCCCCAGCGATGCAGGCCATGGTGTCGGCGTCCCCGCCCAGGCTAATGGCATTTTTGATCGCGTCTACGTAGTCTTCCGAATCCAGAAAGGCGATGATCGACTCGGGTACCGACCCCTGGCAGGAGACGTCGAACCTATAGCTGGGACGGATCTCGTCTACCGTGCGGTTCAAATTGTAGTCGAAGCGGCCGGCAATCTCAGCGCGGATCGTCTCCTTGTTGGCCCCCTGCCGGGAAAGAAAAATCGTCAGCGCCGTGGCTTGGGCGCCTTTAATGCCTTCTGGATGGTTGTGGGTCACCGCGGCCGATAGCTCGGCGTTGCGAAGTACCTCGGTCTCCGTGTCATAAGCGAAGCCCACAGGAGATACCCGCATGGCCGCCCCGTTGCCAAAGCTGTTGTAGGGCTCATTTTCCCAAGCCTGCATCCAGCGGCGAAAGCCGCCGCCGTAGCCGGCATGGGGAAACTTGTTGGCAAAGGCCTTAATGGTTTTCGCCATGTCATCACCGGTGAGGATGGCATGAGCCACCGCCACGGTGAGCACCGTGTCGTCGGTGAATCCGTGCACAAGTGGGTCGAAGTTCTTGTGTTTGATGGGGTAGCGCTCATAAGGCTTCCCGATCATGTCTCCGGCGATGGCACCAATCATGAAGTCCTGCCTATTTTATCAAAAGCCTCCACCACGTAACACAGGAATATGGCATAGGGCCATTGGGCGGCACCGAAGGTGCCGGGATGGGCCCTGCGCAATAGGTAATCCTTGATGTCACGAGCCTCTCTCTCTTCCGCCTTGACCCGTAGGAGTTTTGCGGACAAAAACACCAGAACTCCCGGGAAGAACGGACGTGGTGCACCATATTCAGATTGTTGAGGTGGCCGGCCTGTCCAGCCCATTCGGCGTGCGGTTGAGGCCGTCAGCGGACTCCGCGGCAGGGTGGCGGCGCAGCATTGCTTGGGGTGTGCGGACGCCTTCAGGTCCAGGTTTATTCGCTCTCGAAGCCCTGGCTGGAGAACTTCAGGGTGCTGCAGTTTTCGGTGACCGTCCGGACGACTTGCTCCGGCGCGCCGTCGGGGATCTCGGCTTCGATCTCCAGGGTGACCTTCACGCGGGCACCCACCAGCCCGACCACGTGGGCGATCACCTCGTCTGCGATCCGCCCGGCGTCCCGGCCCACCCGGCTGGAATCTAAAGTCACGCTGCCATAAAAGCGCCGGGGGCCTCGTTCGGGTTGCACAGGCGGCGCGGTAGGCTCCCCGCCCGTTGGTGTGGCCGGCCCTGGCGGGGTGAATGTGCCGGTGGTCCCGATTTCCCCCGCTGGGCCTTTTGATAGGGGCGTAACCGGCGGTGCCTCCCCCTGCAGTTGTTTCACGGCTACCTCAGGCTTGACCAGCAGCCCCTGAAAACGATCCGTTGCTATGGAAACCCCCAGTCCAGTCCGCAGGCCGCGGTAACGCCCCTTTTCCTCGTCGTAGCCGTCCGCATAGGCGAAGGATTCGTGATGCCACAGAAGCAGCCCCAGCCCGTCGCGGATCGCGGCCATCAGCACCGCCGGGTCCTTCAGCCGCGGCAGGTATGAGTAGCGGGCGAAGTCTTCGGCGAGCTTTTTGATTTCCACGTGATCCCCGCGCCACAGGGGTATCCGGTCCATGTGGGTTCGCAGGATCGATCCGGCCAGCACCCCCACCAGCAGCTCGTCGTTGCGCATTTTTTTGCTGGCCCGCACGGCCAGGGCGTCCGACCCGGTCAGCCGGAAGGCCTGCCACTCCAAGACGGCCTGGGGCGTGTCCTGGACCGGCACGATCAGCCACTGGTAAGCCTCGGGCAGTCGGGCGCGCACAGCGCCGTCGGCCGATGTCTTCTGGGTCTCGGCCTGTTTGACCTGATGGGGGGAGAGGTCCAGCGTGTCCTTTTCCAGGATGATGGAATCCCAGGCCAGGAAGCGCCGCACGGCCTCCTCCAGGTCCTGGAGCCGCAGCTTGTCGGCGGCCAGGAATGCCAGGGTGTTCCGGAACAGTCGGGGGCCGCTGCCGCGGGATTCGAAGATCGCCCGGGCGGCTTGGACGGCCGGGCAGTCGGCTTCCTTGCCATAGGGGGTGTCGGCGCCCAGGACCACCAGGCGCGCGTCCAGGTCGTCAGGCACGTCCTGGCCGGACTGCGGCAGGGGGTGCACCCGACTGAAGTCCCCGGTCTGGCGCAGGTCGGCCCGCAGGCGCTTGTCCAGCTCGGCCAGAACGGCATCGGGGTTGCGCTTCAGCTGCTCGGCACGGTCCTCGGCGAGCTTGGTCACCGTGGGCTGGGTGGCGTACCAGTAGCGCGGCCCGTCCTGGTAGAGGTAGGTGGCCACCCCGCTCAGACGGCGCAGGGCGTCTCCGAAAATGGCCGGCGACTCTCCCGGCATAACGCAGCCGAGCTTCACCCGGCGGTCCTCAAGCCCCCGGTTGGCGGCCGTGGGGGTGGGGGCCGAGCCCAGGTAGATGGTGCGGGCCACCCGGCGGCAGGCGGCGAATTTGCCCAGGTTAGGGATTTCGAGGTCGAGCCTGAGCGGCAGGGCGTTGGGGCCGTCCACATCCTTTTCGATGACCGGCGGCCAGTTGTCCGACAGATAGCGGGTCAGCTCGAACTGCACCCGCGTGTCGTCGATGGGGATATTGGCCGGCATGATCAGCGGGTTGCGATCGCCCTTTTCCCAGAGGCTGTGGATCACGGCCGCCATCAGGCGCAGGACCCCGCGGGTGCGCTGGAACTTCACCAGGGTGGACCAGTCGGTGTAGAGCCGGTCGAAGACCTCCGGGTGGATGGGGTAAGCCGCCTTGAGGCGTTTTTCGTAGTCCGAGTCGCGGACCTCGGGTGGAAATTCCTGGTGCTGGGTGCGATAGAGGTCGTAGAAGGCGCGCGCCACCGTGTCGCGGGCCACGAAATGGCGTTTTTCGATCAAAGGCTCGAAGAGCCGCCGGCGCACGATCTCGAAGCCCTCCTCGGCGCTCGCCGGCCGCCAGGAGGATTCCACGCGGCCCACGGCGTTTCTGAGGCGGTCCAGGGCGGCCCGGCCACGCTCACCGCCCACCTCCACATCGTCCGGCCGGGGGTCGGGGGAAGCCCCGCTGTGGGAAGCCGGCAGGCTGATCACCAGCAGGCAGTTTTGCGCCAGCTTGGCCGATTCGGTCAGGGCCTGGGCGAAGGTGAAGTGGGTTTCGAAGCTTCCCCCGGGAAGATCGCTGGTGTCGTGGAGCTGGCGGGCGTAGGCCACCCACTCGTCGATCAGGACCAGACACGGCCCGTGGTCGTTGAAGAGCTCCCGCAGGGCATCTCCCGGGCTGGTGGCCTTTTCGTCGTCGGCCTGGATGCGGGCGAAGGCGGGCTTTCCGCCGAGCTGCCAGGCCAGCTCCCCCCACAGGGTGCGCACCACTGTGCCGTCGGTCTTGGTCACGGGGTTGCCCGGCGAAATGCGGTTGCCCACCAGCACCACGCGTTTGACGGCGGGAAGGGCGGCAGCACCCTGGAGCACGTCGTCAACCCCCGGCAGCTCATTGGGGGACACGCCGGAGAAGAGGTGGTAGAGAGCCAGCATGGAGTGGGTCTTGCCGCCGCCGAAATTGGTCTGGAGCTGCACCACCGGGTCCCCGCCGTCCCCGGTGAGGCGGCTTGCGGCGTTACCCAGCAGGACCTTCAGGCTGTCGGTGAGAAAGGTGCGGCGGAAGAACTCCTTGGGGTTTTTGTACTCGTCTGAGCCCTCGCCGATATGCACCTGCCAGAGATCGGCGGCGAACTCGGCCTGCTGGTAGCGGCCGCTGGCGACATCCCGGTGGGGGGTGGCCACCTCCCGCCAGGGGGTCAAACCGCCGGTTGCCTGGCTCTCGATGGCCGAGCCGACGCTTTTTCGTTTCTCGTGGCGCATCTGCTCGTCGAAGATCAGCCGGCGCAGCTCCATCTTCATTTTGCCGATCTCGTCGGCCTGGGGGGCGGAGACCGCCGAGAGCAGCCGCCCCATGGAGTCCAGCGCCCGGTCGGCGTCGTCACTTGAGAAGGTCTGCTGGTGCGCCCAGCGGTTGCGGTGGTCGCGCAGCTCGCTCACCAGGCTGCGCTCGGCCGGGCCCAGGGTGCTGCGAAAAACGCTGTTCCAGGCGTCCCACATGAGCTTCAGCAGGGCGGCCGCGTCCCATTCGCCGATGGGTTTACTCGCCAGCAGCCGGTCCGCGCCCATGATCTGGGCGGCCTGAACCTGGGCCTTTGCGGGGAAAGCGTTTTCCATTTCACGTTCGACAAAGGGACCGAGACCGAGCTTCAACAAATCCAAAGCCTTCCCGACACGCTCATGATTGGTGATGGCCATGCTTGCCCCCGTTTCAAAACGGTTGGGTTAGTTTTAATATCTATTCGATATCTTTATGTTTTGGTAATTTTTAAAACTAAGCTGCAAACTAACGCGCGCTTTTTCAAAGGGCGAACTAGTTTGCAGGCGACTTGGCAATTCGCCATCTGGCCCCCTTGCCTCTGGGGCTCCCGATATTCTCGAT
>JBAPYE010000485.1:0-13217 GCA_049284575.1 Desulfobacterales bacterium | reverse complement strand
CCGTTGCACTGCGCTCGCTGCTGGTGGTGCGCAAAGGGCTGGAGCCTGAAATCGTTTATGCCTTGCTGACGGCGACCTACGCCGACCTCGATCCCTTCCGCTATGCCCACTCCCAGTTCCGGAGTATTTCACCGGCAAACGGGCTTGCCGGGATGAGCGTCCCGCTGCACCCGGGCGCCGAAAAATTTTTTGCCGAGCGTGGCTTGCGCCGCTAGTTTTGAGCACCCCCGCTGCAGTCGCCCCTGCCGTCCCACAAAAGGAGAAAAAAATGAACCCCGTTGCGCTTGAAACCATCGCCCGCCGGCTCGTGGCCCCCGGAAAGGGGATTCTGGCCGCCGATGAAAGCACGCCCACCATCCAAAAGCGGTTCGAAGCGATCGGTGTCGACTCCACCGAGGAAACCCGTCGCGTCTACCGGGAGCTGTTGTTTACCACCGCAGGCGTCGAGGCCTTTATCAGCGGGGTGATTCTCTTTGATGAAACCCTGCGCCAGACCGCGGCCGATGGCCGGCCCTTTCCGCAACTGCTCGATCAAAAAGGGATCCTTGCGGGCATCAAGGTGGACAAGGGCGCCAAGGCCCTGGCGGGGTTTGAGGGCGAGAAGGTGACTGAGGGTCTGGACGGGCTGCGTGAGCGCCTGCAGGCCTACCACGGTCTCGGCGCCCGGTTTGCCAAGTGGCGGGCGGTGATCGCCATCGGCGCGGGGCGCCCCAGCCACTGCTGTCTTTCAGTGAACGCCCACGCGCTGGCGCGCTACGCGGCGCTGTGCCAGGAGGCCGGCCTGGTGCCGATTGTCGAGCCCGAGGTCCTGATGGACGGGGCTCACCCCATCGAACGCTGCCGGGACGTAACCGCCGCCGCCCTGCAAAGCTTGTTCGAGGCCCTTTTTGACCATTGCGTCAGCCTCGAGGGCCTCCTGCTCAAACCCAATATGGTGGTCTCCGGCAAAGACTGCCCGACCCAGGCCGGGGTCGCCGAGGTCGCCCGGGCGACGGTCAGGTGTTTGCGCCAGGTGGTGCCGGCGGCGGTGCCCGGGATTGTTTTTCTCTCGGGCGGCCAGAGCTCCGAACTGGCTACCGCGCATCTGAACGCCATGAATGCCATGGGGCCGCACCCCTGGGAGCTCAGCTTTTCATATGGTCGCGCCCTTCAGGAGCAACCGCTCAAGGCCTGGCAAGGAAAGCCCGCCAAGCTGGCCGCCGCCCAGCAAAGGTTCTTCCGGCGCGCGCAGCTCAACAGCGCCGCCCGGTTCGGCAACTACACGACCGCGATGGAATCCGAAGCGGTCTGATTCCCGCCCCACAAGCCGACCCCGAAAAGGCTTTGCATGGCAACCTTCTGGAACTGGTGGCAGCATCTGCCGGCGACCCTCGACCCGGTTTTGTTTCAAATCGGCGGCTTCAGGGTGCAATACTACGGCCTGATGTATGTCGTGGCATTCGCGCTCACCTACTTCCTGGTCCTCTGGCGGGTGCGCCGGGAGCCGCGCTTTGACTTGAGCGCCGGGCAGATCCAGGATTCCTTGACCGCCTTGATCTTGGGGGTTATCCTCGGCGGCCGCCTGGGGTATGTTCTCTTCTACAACTTTTCCTATTATCTCGCGCACCCCCTGGAAATTTTCCTGCCCTTCCGGTTTGAAGCCGGGTTGACCTTTACCGGAATTTCGGGCATGTCCTTTCACGGCGGCCTCATCGGGGTGGTGGTAGCGGCCGGGTGGTACTGCCGCAGAGCGGGAGTCGATTTCCGCGATCTGGCGGATCTCTATGCGCCGGCGGTGCCGTTGGGCTATACCTTCGGCCGGATCGGCAATTTCATCAACGGCGAGCTGTTCGGGCGGCCCACAACGGTTGCCTGGGGGATGATCTTTCCGCAGGCCCCCGACCCCGTCCTGCGGCACCCGTCCCAGCTGTATGAGGCCTTCTTCGAGGGGATTCTGCTGTTCTTCGTTTTATGGTATCTGCGCCAGCGGGTTGGGCTGCGGGGCGGGATGCTGCCCCTGTATCTGGTGGGCTACGGCGGGGTGCGCTTCGTCCTGGAATATTTTCGTCAGCCCGATGCCCACCTGGGCGCCGTTTTTCTGTGGTTTTCGATGGGGCAGGTGCTTTGCTTTGCGATGGTGCTGGCCGGGCTGGCCCTGTGGGTCCTCTTGCGGCGCCGGGCTGCGGCGGAAGCGGCCCGCCGCTGATGGCCCCGCGGCGCGATTACCCCTAAGGCCCTGCCGCAAGGGCGACCGGACTGGAATGAATCGATCATGACGCTCTACCTGTACAACACCCTGACACGTGGCAAAGAGGTTTTCAGCCCGCTTTTCCCCGACTTCGTCGGCCTCTACACCTGCGGGCCCACGGTCTACAACTTCGCCCATATCGGCAATCTGCGGACCTTCATCTTCGAAGACGTCCTCAAGCGGGTGCTGACATACAACGGCTTTGCGGTCAAACACGTGATGAACATCACCGACGTGGGACATTTAACCGGCGATCGCGACATGGGCGAGGACAAGCTGGAGAAGGGGGCGCGCCGGGAGGGCAAAAGCGCCTGGGAGATTGCCGCCTTCTACACCCGGTCTTTCCAGCAGGACATCACGCGGCTCAACATTCTCGAGCCGAGCGTCTGGTGCCGGGCGACCGAGACGATTGCCGAGCAGATCGCCCTGATCCGCATCCTGGAGCAAAAGGGCTACACCTATCGCACCCGCGACGGCCTCTATTTCGATACGGCGCGCTTTAAAGACTACACCAAGCTCTCCCATCAGAACCTGGAAGCTTTGCAGGAGGGCGCCCGGGTGGAGCGCAACCCCGAAAAACGCAACATGACCGACTTTGCCCTCTGGAAGTTCTCACCCCCGGGCGTGCAGCGCCAGATGGAGTGGGATTCGCCCTGGGGGGTGGGCTTTCCCGGCTGGCACATCGAGTGCTCGGCCATGAGCATGAAGTATCTCGGGGACCACTTGGACATCCACTGCGGCGGTGCGGACCACATCGACGTGCATCACACCAACGAGATCGCCCAGTCCGAGGCGGCCACCGGCAAACCGTTTTTCAACTTCTGGATGCACGGCGCCTTTCTGAACATCGCCGGCGGCAAAAAAATGGCCAAAAGCGACGAAAACTTCCTGACCCTGGAGACCACCTTCCTCAAAAAGGGCATCAACCCCCTGGCCTACCGCTTTGCCACCTTCCTGACCCACTACCGCAAACCGATGGAGTACAGCGAAGAGAGCATCGCCGCCGCCCAGAACGGTCTGCGCCATCTCCACAACCAAGTGCGCAGCCTGCAAAGCGCCGCCCAAGATGCCGGCGGCGGGCTGCCGGCGGATTTTCAGGCCAAGTTCCGCGAGGCCATCAACGACGACCTCAACATGCCGCGCGTCATGGCCGTGGTTCAGGAGCTGCTCAAATCCAGCCTGAGCGATGCTGAAAAGCTGGCGGCGGTCCAGGACTTTGACCGGGTGCTGGGGTTGGGGCTGGTCAGCCTCGACCAGGACGACAGCCTGCCCGAGGCGCTCCGCAAGCTGGTCGACCGGCGGCAGGCGGCGCGCACCGCCAAAAACTGGGCCCTCTCCGACCAGCTGCGCGACGAGATTCAGGCCATGGGCTACGTGGTGCAGGACGGCCGCGACGGCATGCAGGTGATCAAGTCGTGAGCGGTTGTTTTCTCAGCCGCCGGGAAGTGCTGAAGCACGCGGCGTTGCTGGCTGCCGGGGTGATTTTCGCAGGGGTGGGGCAACTCCGGGCCGATGTCCCGGCCGGCCGCGGGCCCCGGCCCGGGGCGCTGCCCCTGGACGAAGCCCATCAGATGCGGATCAGTCCCGAAGACCGCTGCCCGCTTTGCGCCATGAAGGTCATCAAGTACCCGCGCTTTTCCTGCGCCATTCAACTTACAGACGGGCGAACCTTTTATTTCTGCAGCGCCGGCTGCCTGATTCGCGCCTGGCTGCACCCGGAGTATTTTCTGGGGGTGCCCGCCGACGCCCTTCGGCGGGCCGTGGTAAGGGAGTATTTTTCAGGTGAGCAGATGGACGCCGCTGCGCTGCGCTGGGTGGCGGGCTCGGATGTGGTGGGGCCCATGGGGCCGGCGGTGGTGCCGCTGCGGGATGAGGCGCGCTTCCTGGAGGCTTTTCAGCGGCGCCACGGCGGCAGCGCCAGTTTTCGGCTGCCCGAATTGACCGATGCCCAGTGGGAGACGATCAGCGGGCGGCGCGTGCTGCCCGTCGCGCCGTGAGCCCGTCGCGGCCTCCGGCCGGCTTCAGGTGGTGTCGATGTTCAGCAGATGCCCCATTTTGAGCTTCTTGCACTCCAGGTAGCAGCGGTTGTGGACGTTGGGTCTGATCTCGATCGGCACCTGCTCCACGACGCTCAGGCCGTAGCCTTCCAGGCCGACAATCTTTTTGGGGTTGTTGGTGATCAACCGCATTTTGCGCACCCCCAGGTCCACCAGGACCTGGGCGCCGATCCCGTAGTTGCGCAGATCCGCCTTGAACCCCAGCTCCTGGTTGGCCTCGACCGTGTCGAAGCCCTCGTTCTGAAGCACATACGCCTTGAGCTTGTTCACCAGCCCGATGCCGCGCCCCTCCTGACGAACGTAGAGCAGCACGCCGGCGCCGGCCTTTTCCATCATGGCCATGGACTTGTGCAGCTGATCGCCGCAGTCGCAGCGCAGGGAGCTGAAGATGTCGCCGGTGAAACACTCCGAGTGCACCCGCACCAGCACGGGGCTGTTCGGGTCGAGGGTGCCCTTGACCAGGGCGATGTGCTGAAAATTGTCCACGATGTTTTCGTAAACGATGATCTTGAATTCCCCGCCGTAAACCGTGGGGATGACCGATTCCGCCGTGCGGCGCACGAAAGATTCGGTCCCCATGCGGTATTCGATCAGGTCGGCGATGGTGCAGATCCCGATGCCGTGGGCCGCGCTGAATTTCTCCAGGGCCGGCATGCGCGCCATGCTGCCGTCCTCGTCCATGATCTCGCAGATCACCCCGGCCGGCTTCAGGCCCGCCAGACGCGCCAGATCCACGGCGCCCTCGGTCTGCCCGGCGCGCACCATGACCCCCCCGTTGCGGGCGCGCAGCGGGAAAACATGTCCCGGCCGCACCAGGTCTTCCGGGCGCGCGTTGTCTGCCATGGCCGTCAGAATCGTGTGCGCGCGGTCGGCCGCTGAAATGCCGGTGGTCACCCCCCGGCGGGCCTCGATGGAGACGGTAAAACCGGTTTTGAACTGGGAGGTGTTGTGGCCGACCATCAGGGGCAGGTCGAGCGCGTCGAGCTTCTCGCCGGTCATGGGCAGGCAGATCAGGCCGCGGCCGTAGCGGGCCATGAAATTGATCGCCGGGGGGCTGACCTTTTCGGCGGCCATCATCAGATCGCCCTCGTTCTCCCGGTCCTTGTCATCCACCAGGATGACCATTTCTCCCGCTTTGACGGCTTCAATCGCCGCTTGGATGGTTAAATGCGCCATGCTTTCGCCTCTCCGTCGTTGGTGATTTCAGCGGCTCCCAGTGTCGCTGTGGGGCGCCGCTGGATGGGCAATTTCAAGAATGGTGAATTCCACGCCGTCTTTTTCTCCGCGTTCTTAGCGTCTCGAGCGCAGCGGACGGTGAATAGACACGCTAAAAATTACACCCATTTTAGCGGGAGCGCAATCCAATTAAGAGCAAATTCTCAAAATGCCACCCCGACGGGCGACCGCGGATGGCATCGGCTATTGCGGTTGACACCCGCCAGGGGCTTTTTTATGATATAGCATCAAGCGTCCGCAACGATTCCCTGGGGATCTGTTCCGCAGCGGGTTGAATTTCCGGAGAGGGCCCTCCCGGTCGGCGAGGACCTCGATTTCAACCACGCCAACATGAGGAGGCCTTCGTTATGGTGACCAGAGGGGATGGTTTTCTGCTGCCGGCGGTGTTGAGCCGCCGGCAATTCATCAGCTGGTCCGCGCTGGCGGCGGGCGGCTTGCTGGCCGGATGTGCGGTCAATCCCGTGACGGGCCGCTCCCAGCTGATGCTGGTCTCCGAGGACCAGGAAATCCAGATCGACCGCCAGAATTCACCCTACCAGTTTTCATCGGATTACGGCACCCTCCAGGACGCGGACCTCAACCGCTACATCCAGCAGACCGGCATGCAGCTGGCGGCCCACACCCATCGCCCGCAGATGCCCTACTCTTTCCGTGGGGTCAATGCCACATACGTCAATGCCTACGCCTTTCCCGGCGGCAGCATCGCCACCACCCGCGGTATTCTCCTCAAACTGCAGAACGAGGCCGAGCTGGCCGCATTGCTGGGCCATGAACTGGGGCATGTCAACGCCCGCCATACCGCCGAGCAGATGTCCAAGGGGATGCTGACCCAGACCCTGGTGGGGGGGTTGGCGATTGTCGCCGGCACCCAGAGTTCAGGTCTGGCCGAGCTGACCTCGCAGCTGGGAATGCTCGGGGCCGGCGCGCTGCTGGCCTCTTACAGCCGCGACAACGAGCGCCAGGCCGACGCCCTCGGGATGGAATATCTGGTCCGGGCCGGATACGGCAGCGAGGGCTTTGTCGGCCTGATGACCATGCTCAACACCCTTTCCCACCGGCAGGCCAGCGCCACCGCGCTGCTTTTCTCAACCCACCCCATGAGCACCGAGCGCTACCAGACAGCCCTGGCGATGGCCGGGGGCCAGTACCGCTATGCCGGCGGCAATCCCCTCTACCGTGAGCGCTACATGGACAATACCGCCCGCCTGCGGGCGATCGGCGGCGCCATCGAGGCCATGCAGAACGGTGAAAAGGAAATGGGCGCCCAGAACTACAGTGCCGCCGAAACCCAATTTCGCACAGCCCTGCGAAAGGCCCCCGGGGACTACACCGGGCTTGTGCTGATGGCCAAATGCCAGCTGGTCCAGAAGAAGTTTGCCGAGGGCGCCCGCTACGCGCAATCGGCTCAGCAGGCCTATCCCGCCGAAGCCCAGGCCCACTATCTGGGCGGTTATGCGCGGCTTGCGACCAAGGACTACGAGAGCGCCTACAAGGCCTTCACCCGCTACGACCAGCTGCTGGGCGGAAATCCCGCTATCGCCTTTTTCAAGGGGTACGCGCTGGAAGGCATGCAGCGCCGCAAAGAGGCCGCCGAGAATTACTACCGCTACCTGCAGGTGGTGCGCGAGGGTGACAAGGCCCAACACGCGCACCGGCGGCTGGTGGAATGGGGGTACATCAAAAACTGATTCTCGTCGGATTGGCGTTTTTCGAAGACGACAGCCGTATTTTCATGGCTAGATGGCGCCGGATTTTTTCCCCGTGTTCCAAACCCGCAGTCCCTGGCCGCCGCAGATCATCGGTCGCCTTTAACCTTTTGCATCATCTGCGAAATTTCCGCCGGGCGCCGCCGGTTCAAATCCCGGCAGAATTTTTTAATGGGGTCGCCGGCCTTTGCGACGGTTGCGAGCGGGGGAAAAACAGGCAGCTTGAGGGCATCGAAGTCGATCTTTTGAAATGCCATGCGCTGATCGATCTGGGCGGTTTTACCGTCGAAACCGGAGCCCAGGATGTTGGCCCGTTCCTCTTGGATCACATCGAAGCGTTTGAGATACTGCAACATCTGTGACGGCGACGACTGGCGGTTGACCTGGTCGATATTCGCGTTCAATCGGTCACAGAATTTGCGTAAACTGGTGTAGTTTACGGTCACCCGCATTCTGCCCTTGTTGTCGGGGTCCGGGACATAGCGGCCGACCATATAGTCCTCCCGGACCGCATGCAGTTCGGCGTAAGCTTCTAAGACCAGCTGGGTGAACACGCCGCGGCGGGTCAGCGCGAACGGCCAGTGGGGCGGGGGCGCCGGCGGCGTGTCGGCCGGATCCGATGGGAACCCGTCGAAAGCCACGCCCAGGGCATTGCCCAGACCGCGCGTTTCCGCCTCGTCAAGCAGCAGGCAGCGCAGCAGGGCGGCGGCGCTGGTCACCCGGTGGGCTTTTTGATGCAACCGCCGGGCGTGGGCGTGCAGGCGGTCGATCTTGCGCTCCAGCTGTTTGCGGGTGCCAAAAAAGCTCTCCGCCATGTCCGTGAGCACTTCTTCGGCCAGGGATTCGGATAGAAGCTCGCGCTGGTCCATGCATGACTCCGGTTATTGCGTTGGCTGTCGGGAATTTAACAGTTGAAAGGGCACCCCACTTTGATTCATATATCACTTCTATCAATCCGTGAAAACCGCTATCCGGTCGACCGCCACCGATGGGTTTGCGAGCGGCGGCCGGAGGAGGCCCGGAATGCCTTTTGAACCTGGCTTTATCCCCGGTATTCAGGCGACCGATGGGGCCTGGTGGTTTTTGTTCCAAGAAAACAAACTCCTGATCGACGCTCGCGGCGGGCGCTCGGCGATTCCCCGGCGGGTCGATTTTGCGGGCCGGTCCCCCCAGCTGAGCGCTTCCCAGAGCCTTGGCCGGCTGAACGGTGAACCGGCCTTTGCGGCGGCGCTGGCCAACGGCGCGCGCCTGCCCGCCGGCATGCAGTTTCGTTCCGTGCGCAGCCTTTTCGGGGATCTGAGCGATGAGCTCTACCAGGCTGCGGGGTATGCCTTTCAGATTCTCGACTGGCACCGCCGCCACCATTTCTGCAGCCGCTGCGGGGCGCCGTTGCAGGACAAGCCCGATGAGCGCGCCCGCCAGTGCCGGCGCTGTGATCTGAGGGTCTATCCGCGCATCAACCCCTGCATCATCGTGGCCGTCGTCAAAGACGACGAACTGCTGCTGGTGCGCCGCCGCGCAATAGTGGCCGGCCGCTACAGTGTGGTCGCGGGGTATGTGGAGGCGGGCGAAACCCTGGAGGCCTGCCTGCGGCGCGAGGTCTTAGAGGAGGCCGGCATCCGGGTCGGCCAGATCGCCTACTTCGGCAGCCAGCCCTGGCCGTATTCCAGCTCCCTGATGGTGGCCTTTACCGCCGAATATGCCGGCGGCGAGATCCGTGTCGACGGGCGTGAAATCAGCGAGGCGGGCTGGTTTCGGGCGCAGCGCCTGCCGCCGGTGCCGGGCTGGGGCAGCATAGCCGCCAAACTGATCGACTGGTTCGTCCAGCAGGCGCCCAAACAGGCCGGCGGGTGATGACTATCAGGGGCACCTTCTCGTGCGCGAACCGCGCGGGCGATCAGCCCCGAACGCTTTTCGGCCTGCGCGATCTATTAAGAAAGGCCGCTATATGCCCGAGACCCTCAGCCCCACCCTCCTGAAGGCCATCGACACCCTGCTCGGCCGGGTCCACCTGCGCGGGCGGCAGGTGCTCTACGAGCATGAAGTCTACCGCATCCTGGCGAAGCTCGGGATCGCCACCCCGCCCCACGTCTTTGTGCGCAAGGCCGCCGAAATCACCCCCGAGACCCTGGCGCGCTTTCCCAGCGCGCGGGTCGTTCTCAAGGTCGCCGCCCCCGATGTCACCCACAAGCTCAAGGCCGGCGGGGTGCGCATCATCCACAAGGACCTCGACTTCATCCGCTACAGCTTCGAGCGCATGTGGGCCGAGCTGCAGGCGCAAGGGCACCTGCCCGACGGGATCCTGCTGGCGGCCTGCGAGGACTACTCCAAGGACCTAGGCAACGAGGTCCTGCTGGGGTTTCGTGAAAGCGAGGCCTTCGGGCCGGTGATTTCCTTCAGCAAGGGCGGATCGGATGCCGAGCACTTTGCCGAGCACTTCTCCCCGCCCAACCTGATCCTGGCGCCCATCGACCGGCAGTGGGCCCAGGCGCTGCTGACCTCCACCGGCATTCAGAAAAAATACCTGGCCGAGGGGCACACCGACTACGTCACCAAAATCGTGGATGCTGGTCTCAAGCTCAGCCGCCTGGCCATCGGGTTCTCCAACTTTTTTGCGCACGGCACGCGTTTCGTGCTCCGGGAGTTCGAGATCAACCCCTTCGTGTTCGCACCCGGCGGCCGTTTCATCGCCCTTGACGGGTTCGCCGCCTTTGCGCCCCGGGCCGCCGAAACGGTTTACAGCCCGGCGGCCTCCGAAGGCATGTTGGCCCCCTTTTTCGAACCGGCGGGCATTGCGGTCATCGGCGTCAGCAGGACCGACCCGACCACTTCCGGCAACATCATCGTGCGCAACCTGCTGCAGATGAACCGCAGCGATGTCTATGCCGTCAACCCCAAGGGCGGCAGCCTGGATTTCGGGGGGCGCCAGATGCCCATCTGGCGTTCGCTGGCCGACATCGCCGCCCGCGTGGAGCTGGCCGTGGTGGCGGTTCCGGCCGAAAACACCGTGCCGGTGATGGCCGCCTGCGCCGAAAAGGGGGTCCGGGCGGTGATCCTGATTGCCGGCGGCTTCAGCGAGACCCGCAAGAACGCCGACATCGAGGCCCACCTTTTGGCCATCGCGCGCCAAAACGGGATCCGCATCATCGGCCCCAACTGTCTCGGCATCGTTTACAGCGGCGAGGGCGACGCCCCGGGGCTCAACACCTTTTTCGTGCCCGAGGAAAAATTCCGCCTGAACCTGGCAAAGCCCAAAAACGTCGCGATCCTCAGCCAGAGCGGCGCCCTGGGTATCACCGAAATCTACAACCTGCGCCACGCCATCTCCCCCAAGGTCATCGTCAGCTACGGCAACCAGTTGGACGTGGACCCCGCCGACCTGATCGCCACCCTCGAGGGGGACCCCGGTGTCGACGTGATCGGCTGCTACATCGAAGGGTTCAAAAAGGGCGGCGGCCGCAAATTTTTCAACACCGCGGCCCGCTGCACCAAACCGGTGATCGTGTACAAGGCCGGGCGCACCGAAGCCGGCCGGCGGGCCACCGAATCCCACACCGCCAGCATCGCCGGCGAGTACGCGGTGGCCAAGGCCGCCATGAAGCAGGCCGGGCTGATCGTGACCGACACGATGCTCGATCACGGCGACTTCATCAAGACCTTCGCACTCCTCAACGACTTCGAGGTGCGCGGTAACCGGCTGGCCATCGTCGCCAACGCCGGCTACGAGAAAACTTATGCCGCCGACAATCTCGGCGGTCTGGTGGTGGCCGACCTCGAACCTGAGAGCGTGGCGCGCCTGAGGGACATCCTGCCGCCGATGGTGGCGGCCGAACCGCTGCTGGACCTGACCCCCATGGCCGGCGAGGATGTTTACGAGCGCTGCATCGACACGCTCCTGGGTTCGGAGGCGGTGGACGCCCTGTTCGTTTCGATCGTGCCCCACAGCATCGTGATCCACACCACCGATGAGGAGATCGACCGCAACCGCGAAAACATCGCCGCCCGGATCGTGCGGCTGGTCCACCGCCACCGCAAGCCCACGGTGGTGTCGGTCAACGTGGTTTCGGGGGCCGATGCGGTCTACAACAAGTTCGGCCAGATTCTGGACGCCGGTGGGGTTCCCACTTTCCTGACCGCCCAGCGGGCCATGGTCTGCCTGAACGCCTTCATCCGCTACCGCCTCACCAAGTCTTCCGGGATGCTCAGCGAGTGGCTGAAATGAAAGCGCTCCTGCTGGTTCTGCTGGCCGCGATCGTTGCCGCAGCCCCGGCCGCGGAGGCCGGGTTGACGGTTTTCGACCACGTGACCGGCGTCGGCTGCCCGGTTTTTCTGAAGGTTGAAACCCGGCGGTTCGGGTTTCCCGAGGGGGGGACGCGGGTTCGGCTTTTTCTGGAGGACCGTGCACTCGGCGAGATTCTGACCGGCGCTGACGGTCGGGGGTATCTCAAACACACGCCGGCCTCCGCGGGCGAACTGCGCATCTCGGCCCACTGGCATACTGCCCAGGATACCGGCCGCCTGCTGGTCCTGGGGCCAGAGGAAAAAGTCGTGGTAGTGGAGATCGATGCGGCCCTGCGGAGCAACCCGCTGGACCTGGCAGTGCGCGAGGGCAGCGCCGCGGCCCTGGAAACCCTCACTGGCGGCTGCCGCTTGATTTATCTGGGCAGCCTGCTGGGCGCCTTTACCGCCGAGAAGTGGCTGGCCGAAAACGGGTTGCCGCAAGCGGTTGTCCTGCGCAACCGCGGCGAAGCCACTTTCAAGCACCTGGCCGCCCACGGGGTTCGCCCCTTTGCCGTCATCGGGTCGGTCGGACTGCTGGCCGCCGCCAAACCGTACGTCGAACAGCGCTTGAGTTTCGAGCAAACCGCCGACGGCGAGACCGTCAAGGATTGGCCGGCGGTTTTAGAGGCGCTGGGGGCTAGTCCAGGGCCGCGGCAATGCGCTCCGCGGTCTTGCCGATGGCCGCCATGTCCCCGGGGGTAAGAGACCAGCTGGTCACGGGCAGCGGCGGGCCGTCGGCGGCCCGCGGCACCAGGTGCAGGTGGTAGTGCATCACCAACTGGTCGACGCCGCGGCCGTTGAGCTGCAGGGCGGCGATGCCGATCGGGTTGAGGGCCGCGCGGATGGCGGCGGCCACTTTGCGCGCGGCGCGGGCGACGGCGCTGATGTCCTCCGCGCTGATCTCCCAGATGTTTTCGGCATGGGCCTTGGGAATCAGGAGGGTGTGGCCCTCGGAAATCGGGTTGATATCGGCAAATGCCAGCACCCGGTCATCTTCGTAGACCTTGACACAGGGCAGGGCGCCCTTGACGATCTTGCAGAAAATACAGTTGTCCATCGATCTCTCCTTTCAGTGAATCCGATTTTTGTTAAAGCGCGCCGCCTGAACTGCGGCAGCGCCGCACCCGACGGCTTGACACCGTCCCGGCTTTTGTCTATTTTGCTGAATTTAAAGTCAATAGTTTTTAACCGCAGCTATGATCGGGAGGATCGGCTGAAATGGACGACTGGATTCCCTTTGACGAGGGCGATTACATTGTGGAGCGGGCCTGGCTGGTAAACGCATCCGACCAGGCGGCGCTGATGGAGGACACCGTTGTCCAGATCTTTGCCGATCGGCAGGGCCGTCGCCACCTGAAGGGGCACGGCCGCATCCGTAACGTCGAGGTGGTGGCGCTTTTGGAGGACAGCGACGACCTGGACCTGCTGCTGGACTTGGGGGCCGAATTCAAATTTCTGCTCAAAAGGCCGCTGCTCAAATCCGGCAAGGTTTTCGCGCCCGACATCAAATCCACCTTTCAGTTCAACCCCGTCACCCCGTGGGAGGAGCTTTCGGCCGAGCGCTTTGCCGCGCTGACCGCGCGGCTGCAGCTGCTCACGGTCTGAAAGACCGCCTGAGGCCCGTGATTGCGCGCGCCGCCGCAGCCGGCTCAGGCGCTCGTGCGGTGGATCAGTTCGGCGCTTCACGGTCGTGCGGGCGGGGGTTGGCAG
>JBAPYE010000484.1:0-7290 GCA_049284575.1 Desulfobacterales bacterium | reverse complement strand
GCGGGAAAACGCTCGCTGACTACGGACAGTCGCTGCTCGTGCGCGTCAAGGATGCGGGTCTGCGGGCCCTGCGCGATGCTGGCTTCCGGGTTCGCGAGCTGCCAGACCAGCCCGAGGTGCGCATCGGTGGGTTCGCGCTGGATACCACCCGGAGCGCTGCTCTTTCCACCACGAGGGGCGCTGCCGGAGCCGCCCTGCCCTCGGGCCGGGGCCATCACATCCTGCGCTTATCCGGTCCCATGCACCCGGACTGGAAGACCACCTTGGAGCGGCTGGGCGTGGTATTGATCGAAAGCGTGGCCCCGGACCAGTACCTAATCTCCGTAGAGGGCACGAAAATATCTGAGGTGCAGGATCTCGCGTTCATCGAGTCGATCTCGCCATACCATCCGGCATTTAAGATCAACAGCCGTCTGCTGGCGGCGGAGGTGCGAGACGCGCTGCCCGCCGTGGAGGCCCTATCCACCCTATCAGCTGCCCCGGCCGTACCGGAAGTCCCCAAAGGCGGCCTTACGCTGCAAAAGGTGCGGCGGGCGCCTGCTCCAGCCCCGGAAGAGACGGGCAATATTGAGGTCGTCGTCTTTGCCGGGGAGAACCCGCTCGCGGTCGTGGATGCGGCTCGCGGCCTGGGTGCCCACGTCATTCGCACGAGCGGCCGGATAATCATCCTCTACGCCGACCCGTCCCTTATAGCGGCTCTTGCCGCCATCCCCCAAGTGTACCGCGTCAACCCTTACACCCCGCCCACCCTGACCAACCACGTCGCGACTACCATCATCCACGCCGACACGCTGCAGAACGACCACGGTTTGGACGGCAGCGGCCAGATCGTCGCCATCGGCGACACGGGCCTGGATACGGGCGTGGACGACGCCACCATGCATGACGATTTCCAGGGCCGAATCGTCGCCTTGCACCCACTTGCTCGCCCCGGCGACGCCAGTGACATCGACAACCACGGCACCCACGTCGCCGGCTCGGTCTGCGGCAGTGGTGCCTTGTCTAACGGCCGCATCAAGGGCATGGCCCCGGCTGCCAAGATCGTCTTCCAGTCCACCATGGATGCTTCCCGCTCCCTGAGCGGCATCCCGGACGACCCGCGGGTCGGGTATTTCGACGTGGCGCGCAATGACGGCGCACGCCTCCACACCAACTCGTGGTCGTATGGCGAATCAAACGGCATATACAACACCTTCACCTCGCGGTGTGATGATTTCGCCTTTCGCAACCGGGAGTTCCTCATCCTATTTTCTGCGGGTAATGACGGGCCGTTGAAGGTCAACGCGCCAGGCTCGGGAAAAAACGTGCTCACAGTCGGGGCGAGTGAAAGTGTGCAGCCCTCCCTGCCCGCCTCGGTGCAATTCCCGAATAGCCCCGCCTATCCGCCGCCCAGCTATCCAGGCGGCCCCGTGCTAAACGGCGTTGCCGCCTCCGCCGACAACCAAAACGAGGTCATCGACTTCAGCTGCCCCGGCCCGGCCCAGAACAACCGCCGCAAGCCGGACGTGGTCGCGCCCGGGACCTGGATCCTCTCGACCCGGTCCACTGTCTCCTCCAACGACTGCGGTCCCGACGGACTCGAGAACACAGGCGACGAGGATGGCAGTTGGACCCATGCCGAGGCCGTGGGCTACGGTCTGCCAGGCCAACCGATTCTCTTCGGCGGCGACCAGAACGCTCCCAACGCCCCGGCCGGGTCGGGGGCGGCCGCGGCGGACAACTATTGTTGGATGAGCGGCACCAGCATGTCCACGCCCATCACCGCCGGCTGCTGCGCACAGCTTCGCCAATATCTGGTCGAACAGCGAGGGCACACCCCATCCGCCGCCCTGATCAAGGCGCTGATCGTCAACGGCGCGGTGGACATGGGCATGGGCATTCCTGACAACAGTCAGGGCTGGGGCCGCGTGGACCTGGCCAATACCCTGTTCCCGAAAGGCTCGGGCCGTGTGCAGTTTGATGATGAACTGGTCAAC
Organism: Desulfobacterales bacterium; assembly: GCA_049284575.1. Classification (GTDB taxonomy): domain Bacteria; phylum Desulfobacterota; class Desulfobacteria; order Desulfobacterales; family JAABRJ01; genus JAABRJ01. Next base: position 5,314 of record JBAPYE010000484.1, on the reverse strand, counting down.
GCTGTTGCCACCGGCGACATCCGCAGCTACGACGTCTTTGTCTCGTCCATTACCGATACCGAGCCGCTGACCGTCACCCTCGTGTGGCGCGACCCAGCGGGCGCTACGATCCAGAACAGGCTGCACCTGCGGGTCATCCACGCGGCTTCGGGCGCCGAATCCTCGGCCGACAGTATTGCCGATATCCGCAACAACGTGCAGAAAGTGGTAGTCGACCCGCCGCAGATCGGCCAGTACCGCATCGAGGTAGAGGGGGTAAGCGTGACCACGGGCGTGCCGGAATTGGCCGGGCTGCGTCAGGATTACGCGTTGGTGGTGGCCAACGCTTCCGGCTTTTCCTGCCATCCCTCGGACATCGTCCAGGTGATCGACCGCTCCGGCAGCATGGGCTATTCGAATTACATGGAGCCGGCCAAGGAGCGCGCCAAGCAGATGATTGACATCCTGCAGATCAACGACCGCGCCGGGCTGGTTTCGTTCGCGGCCTCGGCGGCGACGGACATGGGATTCACGGCCATCGACAGCCAGGATGTCAAGGACGACGCACACGACCTCATCGACCCGATAACCGCAGGCGGGATGACCGACCTTCGCGAGGCGCTGGAGCAAGGCGTTTCCGCCCTCGGTGCGGATGCCGGCCGGCCGCGCGCCATCGTATTCCTCAGCGATGGCTACCACACGGAGCCGCCGCCGGTGATCGACAACTCCTTCCTGGACAGCGTTGCCGCGGCGAACGTGAGGGTCTACACCATCGCGCTGGGACCGGCCAGCGATATGGCGGTGCTCAACACCATCGCCTCCCGCACCGGAGCCGGCGCGGTCTATGCCATCGAGTCCGCGGCCGACATTCACAAGCTGCAGGAGATTTACTACGACATCACCGGAGATGTGGGCTGCGGCGGGGTGGCCCACCTGTCCTCGGCGCCGCTCAACAACGGGGAGCGGCTGGATGAGGCGGTGCAAATCAACAGGGTCGCCCGACAGGCCTTTTTCGCGGTTGCTTGGCCGCGTCCGGGCGTGGAAATGTTCTTCTGGCTCAAGTCGCCCTCGGGTCGGGCATACTCACCCGGCACCTCGGATGCTAACTTCTACCGGGGGTCGAGCCATGCCTTCTATCGCATCGCCCGCCCCGAGGCTGGCGCTTGGTCGCTGGTGGTGGAGCGCAAGGGCGGCGGCGGCAGCAAACCGTTGACGGTAACGACCGTCGCGATGGCCGATGCCGATGTGGAATGCCTGGCTGCCGTGGACCCCAATTACCTTTACAATGACAAGGTGTTGCTGACCCTGCAGGCACGCCGTGGCGGCAAACCCCTGACCGGCGGTAAGTCCATCGCGATGGTCACCTTCCCCACCAGGTCCGTCGACGATCTTCTCAAGCAGTATGCCGCCCAACTCAGGGACACGAAGTTCGACGAACAGGCCCTGAAAGGGGACAAGGCCGATCCGAACCTGACCAAACTCGGGTTCTTTGCCGCCAAATGCATGGAGGAGGGCAAGGACATCTACGAGCGTGAGCAGGTGCGCGTGGAGCTGACGGACGACGGCCAAGAGGCCGATCCCAAGGCCAAGGACGGCATCTACACCGCTTTCTTCGATCCGAAGGCGGCAGGGGTGGCCGGCAGCTACCAGGTTCAAGTGTCGTTCGAGGTTAATACCAGCGAGCTGGGCACTCATCGCTGCACCCGGTTGATCCCGGTGTACGTGCCGCGCCGAGAACAGCCCGCAGCTAAACTGGTCATCAGGGAGGTGTTCAGCCGGCGCAATAGACTTTGGCGTTACAGCATTATCGGCGCCAGCGTGTTTATGGCCGACGGCAGCGTGGCCACGCCGGCCAAAGGTGTTCGCGTGAGCATGGTCCTGCAGCAGGGCAGGCTGCAGCTTCGCTCCGGCGACCTGCCATATTACCGGATTGGCAACTATTACATCTGGCGCTGCAACTGGAAGGAGGAGCAGTTCAAGGCTGGGCCGGCCGAGGTGAGCGTGCGGGCCAGCCTCAATGGCGTGCTGGCGGCCCAGGCCAGGGAGAAGATACAGCTGTGAGCCTCAAGTACGGTTCGAGAAGGTATGACGGAGTAGCGACCGGGACAGAACTCGTCAGGCAGAGAGGCTACCTGGTCAAGACAGGAGTGCGGTGACGGCTGCCGAAACCGTCAACGCCCGGACAAACCGCTGCCGGTACTCAGGGTCGCGGTAATAAATAATTCCACAAGATTGCGCCGGATTTTGGTTCGTCACCAAGGCACATCCGTCAGCGCATATCGAGATATGTACCGGCGGATGTAACGCCGGTGACGGGCCAAAAGACAAGCAAGATGTGGAATTATTTTTTTCCGAGGCCCTCAGAACCAAGACGGCAGAGCAGGAGTACTCCATAGGCTTTGTTGCCAATGGGTCCCAGGAGGGTGCTGTGGCTTCACCCTTTCCGTCGCTTGTTTGAAGAGTTCCGGTGGCGGGAGCACCTGAAATCGGGGGGGAATCATGAAATACAATCTGCTGCTGACCCAGCAGTGCAATTTGCGCTGCAGTTACTGCTACGTAAACAAAATGCCCGCAACCATGTCTTTGGCCACCGCCGAGAAGATCGTTGATTTCATCTTTGCGCGCACGCCTGAAGACGAAACCATCCATATCGGCTATTTCGGGGGAGAACCGCTGCTGGTGTTCCAGGAGGTCAAGGAGATTACCCGCATAATCGAAAGCCACCCCCAATTCGACCCCGCACGTGTCGAACTGGCCATCGTTACCAACGGCACCCTGTTTTCAGATGCCATCGCCCGCTTCGTCTCCGACCACGGCATCCGGTTTGGCATCAGTTGTGACGGCCCGGCCCACGTCCACGACCGCTTCCGAAAAACCCGCGACGGATCGGGATCGGCCTGGCTGGTGGATCGGACCATCAGATTGGCCCTTGCATCCTTCGACACGGTGCTCGTCAATGCGGTCTACCATCCGGAAACCCTCCGCAGCCTGCCGGAAACGGTCGACTATCTTTCCGACCTTGGGGTTCGGCACATCTACCTCAACGCGGACTATTCGGCCGCGTGGAGTTCCGACGATCTGGTCGCCCTACCGGATTGCTACCGGCAGGTGGCCGATCGCTATGTCGGATATTACCTGGCTGGGGAGCCCCGCTTCATCAGTCTCATCGACAGTAAAATCACCGTAATCCTGAGGGAGGGGTATGCGCCCTCGGAGCGCTGCCGCATGGGCAAGGGCGAAATGGCGTTCACACCGGACGGCAGCATTTACCCCTGCGAGCGGCTTGTGGGTGCCGACAGCCATCGCCATTGCATCGGCCACGTGGATTCCGGCATCTCTCTCGATCGGTTCACCTGTCACATAGCCCCCGGAGCGACCAAAAACAGGCCCTGCCTGACCTGCAGTATCCGCGACTATTGCATGCATTGGTGCGGGTGTTCCAACTACTTTGCGACCGGATATTACAACCGGGTAAACGGGTTCATTTGCACGTCTGAAAAAGCCGCCATCCAGGTCGCTTTCGAGGCGTTCCAGGAACTGGAGCAAAATGTGCCGTGCCAGTTTTTCGATCACATGTCAGGCCGCCCCCAGTGGAATGCCGTAACAAGTCCCCAGCATGCATGATATGAGGCCAATCCGTGTCTGAGTCCACTGCCCGCGCACCTCCTGACAAGTGGTGCCGACACGACTGGAAGATCCTAATGACCAGAAGTATTTTCCCCGTAACACGATGAAAGGACGACCCCATGAATGGAACCTACGCTTTAAAGCCATATGAGGGAATCGACGGCGGCATGCTCATTTTGTGGATGTCCCACCACAGGGTGATCGCTGAATTTATCGAGAGACACAAACTGGCCCCCGTGTCTCAGGAACATCTGTTCAGGATGCCGATGCGTGTTTCGGGACCGGTGGCAGAATCGGCGGAACTCACCCTGAAGCCATACCCTTTTCCGGGTGGGATCCGTATTCCGCATCTGCACTTCAAGAAGGAGTTGTACCTGTTGGACCGGGAGCAGTGGAAGGAATTCACCGGCAACACGATCAAGGGCTTCAGGGAAAAGCTGGAGCACGCCCACGATGTCACCTTCGAACAACTGATGGAAATATCCGAGGCCGTCAGCACGCTGACGTGAGCACTTTTGCAGGACAAGTGATTGCTGTCGCAATGTTCTCACATCCCGGGGGTGCGGCTTGCTCCTACCTGGTCGCATCCCCGGTGCGTTTGGATTGACCATTCGATACGATACATTGTTCCTGCAGGACCACCCAACGGGTGCTTCGATTGTGAGCGGCAGCTTCCAGGAATTAACACCTACACAACCCCCCGACCCTATCCTGTGGGCGCCGCCCCCGGATCTTCTTCAAGGGCGCGCAGGTCGTCCTCGGCCTGTCGCGCCAGGGTTTCCACCCCGCAGGAGCGGAAGTAGGCCGCGGCCGCGGTAAAACATCCTTTGGCCTGGTCGCTGTCGCCCTGCTCCTGGTAGAAGCGGCCCCAGGCGCGGTAGGCCCGGGCAAGAGTCCCCTTGGCGCCGATCTCCGCGGCGGATTCGACGGCGTCCTGAAAATAGGCCGCCGCCTGCTTTTGGGCGCAAAGCGTGAGTTCCGCCTGTCCCCCGGCGCGGGCCTTGCGGTAAAGCTCCGAATAGATACCCGCCAGCATCGCCCCGAAGGCGGCAAAGCGCAGCTTGCTGCCGTTTTGGCGCCAGCTGCGGCAGCATTCCTCCAACAGGGAGAGACCCTCGTCGACGCGGCCTTCACCCACCAGGATCACCCCCTTGAAAAAGCGCGCCGGCTGGCCCCCGAACTCCGCCCCGAACTCCTTGCAGAAGGCCTCGCCCTCGGCGATCTGGCGCTTGGCCTCGTGGACCCGCCCGTTTACCATCAGGCCGTAGGCCAGGGCCAACTTCGGGAAGATCGCATACCAGGGGTCGACCGAGACCAGGACGGCTTTTTCGAAAAACCGGCAGGCAGCGGGGATCTCGCCCCCGATCAGCGCGCTCCAGCCAAGACAGCAGTAGCCCATGCCCTTGGCGCGGTAATCCCCGTGCTCGCGGCCGAATTGGAGCAGAACCTGGCCGGCTTCCGCGGTCTCGGCCATCTCTCCCTTGTGCCAGAGGGCGTATCCCATGGCGGCGACGGAGCTGAAGTAGATGAAGTCATCGCTCCCCCCCGCGCGGTGGATCTCCTGGGCCTTTGCGGCGTGCGCGAGGGCCTCGTCGAGCAGCCCCAGTTCGCTGCACACCCAGGTCAGCCAGCAGCTGGCATAGCCGACGAAGGTCAGGTCCTTTTTTCCCGTGGCCAGGGAAAGGGCCGTCAGCAGGCTTTGATGGGC